>CALDQK010001196.1 GCA_937911525.1 uncultured bacterium | reverse complement strand
CCCCCGCTCGCGCCCGCGACGCGCCCGCGCACGCGCGCGTCGCTACACGTGCTTGGCCGCTACCCGCGCCGAGCGCGGGCCTGCAGGTCGATCGCGTCCCGCTCGGCGCCGGCCACGGGGCGCATGACCTCCGCGCACTCGTCCACGACCAGCCCGATCGCCTCGAGGTCCTCGCGCAGCTCCTCTGGATCCCAGAGCACCGCGGGACTCTTCGGCCCGCCGACGCCCTCCGCCAGGTTCCTGCGCGCATGCCCGATCATGAACACCTCGCCGCCCCTCGCCAATCCCTTCACCGCGCGCTCCAGCGCGCTCTTCAGCTCGGCGCGCGGGATCTGCAGATAGGCCACGATCACCAGCGAGAAGCGCCCCGCCTCGGGCTCCCACCCAGCGACGTCCGCCTCGATCCACTCGACCTCGACGCCGCGCTCTCGCGCCAGGCCGCGCGCGCGCTTCAGCGCCAGGGGCGAGAAGTCGACGCCGCTCGCCTCCCAGCCCTGCTCGGCCAGCCAGATCGCGTTGCGGCCCTCGCCGCACGCCAGATCCAGCGCCCGCCCCGTCGGCGCGACTCCCTGCCAGGCCGCCTCCACGAAGCGGTTGGGCCCCGCGCCCCAGAGTAGCCCCTCCTTGGTCGCGTAGCGCTCGTCCCAGTCCGCCGGCGTCCTCACGCTAGACCCCCATCTTGGCCGGGAAGCCCACCGAGAGCAGCTCTTCGGCTTCCTCCTGGGTCCGACCCACGCTGATCACGTCGAGCTTGCCCGAGGTCGCCAGCGGGTTGCAGTTGTAGACCACGTAGCGGCCCTGCCCCGTGCGCGCGTCGTAGAGCTCGTCGCCGAGCTTGCCGAACACGTCGTCCAGGGTCGCGCCGGACAGCGCGTCGAGGTGCACGTCCTGCGCTCTGTAGGGCGGCCGCGGCCCGCCGAAGAGCCGGTCGACCAGGTGCATCGGCGTGCTCGTCCCGCCCCAGCGCCCGTTGCACTCGACGTAGCGCAGCTTGAACTCGCCCTCCGGGTTGCCCACCAGGAGCAGGTCGAAGGAGCAGCGCCCGACGTAGCCCATGGCCTGCAGCGCCGCGCACACTCGCAGCGAGCTCTGCGCGATCGCGCGGTTCGCCTGCTCCGGTAGCTGGCTGGGGCGGCTGCCGACGAACACCCGCTCGGCGCCCTCCAGGAGCTGCTCGTAGACCCCGTCCAGGCGCGGCGGGCCGGCGCCTAGGGGCGGGATCCAGTTCTGGGTCGAGGGGCTGAGGGGCGTGTCCTCCCAGGCCACGACGAGGACCTCCTCGCGCTCGTCCCACTCGGTGCGGCGCAGGAACTCGCGCACGCGGGCCTCGGTCTGGGCGAGGTCGCTCAGCTCCGCGAGCGCGAAGTGGATGTTGCCCATGCCCGAGGCGCAGCGGGTGCGCTTCATGCCGACGCGCGCGTGGCGCGGCTTCATCTCGAGCAGCAGCTCAGCCAGGCGGCGCGGATCCGCGCTGCGGTGCGTCTCGACCACGAAGTCCTCGCCACAGGTCCGCGCGACGGTCTCGCTCAGGAGCGACTTGTCGTTGGCGAGCCAGGTCACGGGCGTGGGCGGGGCGAGGACCTTGACCGGGACCCCTGCGTCGCGCGCGACCTTGCGCGCGATCTCCCATACGTTCTCGATCCCCATGTAGGGGTGAATGTTCAGCCCGCCCGCGGCGCGCGCGACCTCGCTGAAGCGAGCCAGGGCGCTGCCCTGGGTGCAGGCGAGCGAGACGCGCATCGGTCCGTCGACGGGCTCGGCGAGCACGAACTCGGGGGCGCCGAGCTGGAGCACGTCGCGGCAGTATTCGGCGTAGCCCGGCGTCTGGGGCGTGACCGCCACGAAGAGGTCGCCGTCGCCCGCGCGGATCCGTGCGCGGTGCTGGTATTCCTCGACCCCGACCACGTCGTTGAGGAAGGGAATGTCCGACACGTCGTCGAGGAGCAGGGTCGGCAGGCGGAGGTCGGGCTCGCGGGGCCAGGCGTGCGCCGCGTAGGGCGCAACCGCTTCCTCGAGCTCGAGGCGCGCGGCGAGGGGGGCGGCCGCGAACTGGGCCTGCGTGAAGTCGTCGGCGCTGAGGCCGGCCTCGGCCCACGTGCAGCCGAGTTGAATGGGGTGCGTCACGCGCGAGAGAGTAGCAGGCCCTCTCCTGCCAGGCACTGGAGGGCGGCGAGGCTGCCTGCGCGCGTCCTGACGCTTGGGCAGGTTTGCCGGGCCAGGCTTTGGGATACTCCTCCCTCATGGAGCTGAGCGAGAGGTTGGCGGAGCTGTGCATCGACCCTGCGGTCGAGCGCGCTGAGACGCCGCCCGGTTGGCTCTACACCGCGCCTGAGTGCTGGGAGCGCGGCCGCGCGGCCCTCGCGCAGGGCTGGCACTTCGCGGGCTCTGGGGCCCCGCTCCAGCCGGGCGAGCTC
>CALDQK010001195.1 GCA_937911525.1 uncultured bacterium | reverse complement strand
CCTCGGAACCGACGGAGTCACAGTGACCCGGCACCGCCTTTGCCGCGCAGACGGCTGTTGGCTGCGGTTCAAGACGCGAGAGCGGCCGATCCCAGACGACGCCTACGTGCTCCCGAGAGCGAGGCGCCCACGCCCCGTGAAGAGACGCGTCGCGCAAACCTCTTAGCTGCGGGGTTCGGCCTCGAAGCTGCTGTCATCGCCCCGGTGCAAGTAGATCCTGCCCGTGAGCGTGCCGTCGGCTTGGAGCGTTGCCCAGCCACGACCGCACACGTCGTCGCCGCCGCCTTCGTCGCGGCCTTGCCAAGACCACTCGATCGCGGGGAGCTCGTCGCGCACCACGTCGCGTCCATCGGTCCAGCCACGGATGTAGCCGAACTGGAAGCGCCCCAAGCCGTCCTTGGGGAACTCGATGTAGGCCTCCACCTCGGCGTCGACGTAGTCCTGGTCCCAGAGCTCCATCTCGGTGATCCGATATGTGCCTCGGATCGTCTTCGCCTTGCGCTTGGGTGACATGCCGCAGCTACGCCTTCCAGCTCGACGTCTCGCGAGCAATCATGCCTCTGACGTACCTCTGGGTGAGCGGAAGGTAGCACTCGGGACCGACGTAACCCTCGCGCTCGCGTTGCAACTGGCCATATACGGCAGTTCGCGAGGAGTCGCCCCTCTCGCGCCTACCTTCGCGGCATGGTGGCTACCGCAAAGAGAGATCTCACTCGGCTCGAAGCGCTCCGTCAGGGGGAGGCGCGGCTCCAAGTGGACCGCGCCTTCCCCGGGAGAATCCGAGGCGCTTCGATCATCACGACTGGCCCGGCCCTGGGGCATGGGTTCGACATCGACCGGACCACGGTCGAGCAGGTCACCGAATTCGCGGCTGGGACGCGAGGCCGCTGGACTCACGGGAGCCTGAGCGAGGACGGGCTAGGACGTCACCTCGGGACCTGGGAGAACGTCCGCATGGAGTCGTTCCGGCTCTGCCGGACGTGCGGGGTCCCGGCGGAGCAGGAGGCCTGCGGACAGTGCGGCGGCGAGACCTCGCTCGAGTGGCGGTCGGTCGGCGACTTCAGCTTCGCGTCCAGCGCGCACAGGATCCGGCCCGACGGGCTCGACGTCCCGGCTCCGGTCTACCTCATGGAGCGTGCGCAGGAGGACCCCAGCAGCCTGGGGATCTCGATCGTCGCTCGCTTCGGCTACTACGAGCCGCCGGCTCGCGAGGGCGAGAAACGGCAGCGTCGCTTCGCCCGCCTCGAGGCGCGGCGCGACCTCAGGCGTGGCGACTGGGTGGCCGACCCGGCCGCCAACCCAGTGGGCCTACACGAGGGAACCCGGGCGCCGAGCGCCCTGACCGAGGAGGCGACCCACGAGCTGAACCAGATCGTCCAGCGCGAGGGCGCCGCCAAGGCCAAGCTCCGCGCCCTGGCCTTCCTCTCGCGCTACTTCGGGGACCAAGCAGAGGACGAGTCCACGGAAGACGACGAGGAGCAGGATCGGCTGGCTGAGCTCCAGTCCCAGCTCGACGAGCAGGGCAAGGAGCTCAACTCGCTCCGCGCGATCCTCGAGGGCTACGAGGCCGCCGAGGAGATCCGTCACCAGGACGAGAAGGCCAGCTACCTGGAGGGCCTGCGCCAGCAGTCGGCGAAGCTCAACGCGCCAATCGTGGCGGCCGATCTCGCCGAGGTGGAGCGCCTCCTCGAGGGCGGCGACCTCAAGACCGCCAAGGTCCTGGGCGAGGCCCTCCTCGCCAAGAGCAAGGCGGAGGGCCAGACGGCCTTCGCCCGTGGCGAGTCCACCGGGCTGGCCGCAGAGCCCAAGGACCGCAAGAAGGCGTCCGTCGCTGCGCGCGTGAGCATGCTCCGCCGCCGCGGCTGGCGCGTCGAGACCAACCAGGACGGCACCGAGATCGTGCGGGCCGCTCCGCGATCGGCAGGGAGGTAGTCATGCCCGCAGTCCCCGGCGTCTACAAGCAGGAGCTCGAGGATCGGCGCTACATCCTCACCGAGCAGGGTCTGGTCCGCGGTCGCGCCGCCGTGCTGGACCGCGACACGCGCAGTCCGTTCGCCCCGGACCACTGGATCGAGCCGGGCACCGTGATCGTCCGCCGTCAGGGCAGCGGGCGCTTCGTGCACGCCTCCCACCCCGACGGCAGGCGCAACCAGCCCGCCAGCGTGTCCAGCCTCCAGCCAGCCGATCCGGCCTGGGCGAACGCGGTGCTCACCACGTCGCTGGCGCGGGGGCTGGGCTTCGCCGTGCTCCTGGACGCCAACGCGGTGGACAACGCCGCCGTGATCGATCAGCTCAACCAGAGTCCTTCCTTCGCGGCGCACTTCCTGGCGGACGAAGACGCCAACGGCCACGTGCGGGTCCGCACGCGGGGTTCGGGCGCCCACCGGCACCTGCACGTGGTCGCCTCGCTGCCCGCCGCGTTCGGGGTCGACGGTCGCGCGGGCCACGGCGTCGACGCCGACTACCGCGTGACGGACGCCTGGGCCGACATGCGCGAGCTCGGCGCGGGCGCGGCCCACTACCTCGTTCCCACGGTCCTCGCTGGGCACTTCGACGAGTCCCAGCTCCTTCACCTCACCTCCGAGTCGCGCGTCGTCCTGGCGCGACGCGGCTCGATCTTCGGCT
>CALDQK010001194.1 GCA_937911525.1 uncultured bacterium | reverse complement strand
CCGCTTGGCGAGGGAGCGGGCCAGGCGCCCCAGGAGCGAGCTCTCGCCCGTGAGCGCCGCCGCCCGGCGCAGGTCGAGGGCCTCGGCCGCGAAGCGGGCGGCGAGGCCGCGCGCGCGCCCGGCGGGCTCGTCGGCGCCGGCGACCAGCTCCGCGGCGGCCTCGGCGGCCAGCCGCTGGGCGAGGGGGTCGTCGTCCTGGGCGAGGGCCTCGAGCAGGCCCTGCGCCGCGCTCCGGCCGGCGAGGCTGGCTGGGTCGCGGACCCAGGCCCGGGCCCAGGCCGACCAGCGCGCCGGCCCGGCCGCCTCGGCCTGGCCCAGCGCGAAGAGGAGCCGCGCCTCGAGCTCGGCGCTCGCCGCGCGCAGCTCGGCGGGGTCGCCCAGGCCCCGCCGCAGGGCCCGCGCGCGCTCGGGGGACTCGCCCACCGTGAGGGCGGCCTGCGCCGCCGCCTCGAGCCGCGCGGGCTCCAGCGCGCCCAGGCGCTCGCGCAGCTCGGCCGCGTCGGCGGGCTGGGGCTGGGCGGGGAGCCCCGCTCCCAGGCGCGCGAGCTCAGCGGCCCGCCAGCTCGCGGCCCGGGTCTCGAGGCCAGCCAGCGAGCGCGCCCGCAGCAGGGGCACCGCCGCCAGGGCCAGGCTGGCGCAGAGGGCCAGGGTCAGCGCCACGCTGAGGCCGATCGTGCGCCCCTCGCGCCGCACCGCCCGCAGCGCGCGCGAGGCGAGGCCGGGCAGGCGGGCCGCGACCGGCTCGCCGCGCGCGAAGCAGGCCAGCTCCTCGGCCAGGGCCGCCGCGTCGGGGTAGCGCTCGTTGGGGTCGCGGGCCAAGGCTCGCAGCAGGACGGCCTCCAGGTCGCGGGGGAGCGAGGGCAGGAGCTCGCGCGGCGGGCGCGGGCCGCGCTCGACCGTGGCGCTCAGCACGGCCAGGGCGGTCTGCTCCTCGGCGTAGGGGCGCTGGCCGCAGAGGCACTCGTAGAGGACCGCGCCCAGGCCGTAGACGTCGACGGGCGGGCCGAGGTGGGTGTGGTCGCCGAGGGCCTGCTCGGGCGCCATGTAGTGGGGCGTGCCCAGGGCCACGCCGCTGGCGGTCAGGCGCTGGTCCTGCTCGCTGCGCGCCAGGCCGAAGTCGGTCAGGCGCGGGATCCCGTCGGCGCCGAGGAGCACGTTGTCTGGTTTCACGTCGCGGTGCAGGATCCCCTGCGCGTGCGCCGCGCCGACGCCCTCGGCCACGGCGCCCACGATTCGCACCGCCTCGGCGACAGGGAGCCGCCCGCCGCTGGCGGCCAGGCGCGCGGCGAGGCTCTCGCCGCGGACGTGCTCCATGACGAGGAAGCAGAGCGGCCCCCACGAGCCGGCGTCGTAGAGGGGGACCACGTTGGGGTGGTCGATCTTGGCCAGGGCGCGCGCCTCGGCCACGAAGCGCGCCCGCTCCTCCTCGCCGGCCTGGGGGTCGAGGAGGGTCTTGAGCGCCACGGGGCGCTGGAGGTCGAGGTGCAGTGCGGCGTAGACCGCGCCCATGCCGCCCTGACCGAGGAGGCCCTCGATCCGGTAGGGACCGAGCCGGGTGCCGGGCGCCAGGCGGCCAGCGCTCACGCCGCTCGCGGTCAGCTCGGGGGGCAGCCCGCCCAGGTCCATTCCGTCCACGGCGCCAACCTGGCGAAAATGGGTCGCTCGCGCCACAACACGAGGGTGAGCGTCGAGCTCGAACCACAGGACCGCGCCCTGGCGCACCGTCTGATCCAGCAAGGGCACCTCGAGCCCCGCCAGCTCGAGTGGCTGCTCGAGCAGGAGCGCAAGCGCCGTCAGGCGGGGCGTACCCCTTGGGACCTGCTGCACATGCTCAGCGAGAGCGACTTGCAGCTGGCCGCGGTCGCCAGCCCCCAGCCGGTGTTTGGGCCCTACACCGTGGTCAGCGAGCTCGGCCGCGGCGGCATGGGCCGGGTCTATCGGGCGCGCGAGCGGCGGAGCGGCGACGAGGTCGCGCTGAAGGTGCTCTACCAGGGCGCCGAAGAGGACGAGCTCGCCCGCCTCGAGCGCGAGGCGGAGGCGCTCGCGGCCCTGGATCACCCGCACGTGGTGCGCGTGGTCAAGCAGGGGGCGCTCCCCGACGGGCGCCCCTGGCTGGCGCTGGAGCTGATCGAGGGCGAGAGCCTCGAGGCGCGCCTGCGGCGGGGGCCCCTGCCCCTCAAGGACGCCCTGACCCTGGCTCGCCAGCTGGCCGACGCCCTCGCCCTCGCGCACGCCGGCGGGATCCTGCACCGCGACCTCAAGCCGGCCAACGTGCTCCTGCGCCAGGAGGCCCGCGCAGGGGTGCACGCCATGCTGGCCGACTTCGGCCTGGCCAAGCGGACCCGCGCCCAGCAGCGCAGCCTGACCGAGACCGGCGCGATCCTGGGGACGCCGGCCTACATGGCCCCCGAAATGGTCGTCGGGGAGGGCGAGGTCGATGGGCGCGCGGACGTCTACGGCCTGGGCGCGACCCTCTACGCCGCCCTCAGCGGGAGCGCCCCCTTCAGCGGGCCCACGCCGCTGGCGGTGCTCAACGCCGCCGTCAGCGAGCCTCCCCGCCCGCTGCGGGAGCGGGTGGCCTCGCTGCCCCTCGCGGTCGAGGCGCTCGTGCTCCGCCTGCTGGAGAAGGACCCCGCCCTGCGGCCGACCTCGAGCGAGCTGTGCGCGCTCCTCGACGACCTGCGCCGGCCTCCCCAGCGCGGCGGACGCGGTCTGGGCTACGCCGCGACCTTCCTGGCCGGCGCGCTCTGCGGCGGCGCGCTGTGGGCCGTGGCGGCTTGGCGCACGTCGCAGGGGTCACCCGACGAGCCTCGCGTCGCCGCCTCGCCGCGCGCCTCCCCCGCCCCCGAGCCCGCCGCCAGCACACCTCCTCCTGCCGCGACTCCCGCCTCGCAGCAGGGCCCGCCCCCCGAGCCGCGCCCGGACCTGCTCGAGGAGCACCACCGCGCGCAGAAGCTCTACGAGAGCGGCCGCAAGGCCGAGTCGCTGCGCCTGCTCCGCTCCCTGGCCCGGCGCGGTCACCGCAACTCCATGGCGACGCTGGGGATCCTGATCACCAAGGGCAGCGTGGAGGGCCTCGACCCGAGCGAGGGGCGGGACCTGCTCCGCGGCGCCGCCGAGTTGGGGCACGACCACGCGATCGTGGAGCTGACGAGGCTCCTCGCGCGCGAGGGCCGCGGCGCCGAGGCGGTCGAGTGGATTCGCCCCCTGGCCGAGCGCGGCGTCGAGACGGCGGAGCAGCTGCTCGGGCGCCTGCTGCTCGGCGTGGCCAACGCCCCGCGCCAGCCGCGCGAGGCGCGCCGCTGGCTCGCGCGCTCGGCGGAGCGCGGGGACGAGACCGCGACCCTGAACCTGATCGAGCTCCTGCTCGAGGAGGACCCCCCGGCGGCGGAGCGAAGGGCGCCTCGCGGCGGGGTGGCCGTCCAGCA
>CALDQK010001193.1 GCA_937911525.1 uncultured bacterium | reverse complement strand
CCTCGAGGGTCGCCACGCTGCCGTCGTGCATGTAGGGCGCCGTCCGCGGCAGGGCGCGCAGGGTGGGCGTCTTGAAGCGAGCGCGGTCCGAAGCCCGGCCCGTGGCGCGCTCCCGACCGGGGTCCGCGTTCGAGAAGGTGACGTGGGTCGCGTGGAAGGCCTCGTCGCTGAAGTTCGGGCCCGAGTGGCAGGCGGTGCAGCGCCCGCGCCCCTGGAACACCGCGCGCCCGCGCTGCTCGGCCGCCGAGAGCGCGCCGGTCTGGCCGGCCTCGAAGCGGTCGACGCGCGAGTCGCCGGCCAGCTGGCGCCGCTGGAAGGCGGCCAGGGCCGCGGCCAGGGTGGCTCGGCTGGGGCCGCTCCCGAAGGCCGCCTGAAAGCGCGCCTTGTAGGTCGGCGAGCTGTTCAGGCGCTCGAGGGCCTCCCGCAGCGGGAGCCCCATCTCCTTGGGGTCCTCGATCGGCATCAGGGCCTGCTCTTCCAGGCTCGCCGCGCGCCCGTCGTAGAACTGGGTCGTGGACAGGGCCCGGTTGAGGATCGTGGGCGTGTTCCGCTCGCCGACGCCGCCGCCGACCCCCCGAGCCTGGGGGAAGCCGTCGGTGAAGGCGCGGGCCGGCTGGTGGCAGGTCGCGCACGAGGTGCTGCCGTCGCTCGAGAGGCGCGGGTCGAAGAACAGGGTCTCGCCCAGGTCCACGGCCGCGCGCGAGGTCACAGCGCCGCGGGGGACGCGCAGGGCGCTGGCCGGGATCCCCGTGGGGAGCGGCACCCCGAGGGCGGGCCCCGGGGCGGGGGGCGCGGTCCGGCGGAAGGCCGCCGCGCCGATCTCGCTCGCGCTGCGCGCGACCCGCGAGACCGTCACCTCGTCCAGCGCCAGCACCGGCTGATTCGCAGGCACGGCCGGGGCGAGGGGGACCTGTCCGCCTGGGCCCACGACCAGCTCGCCGGGGGAGGGGTCGAGCTGGCCGGCCCCGAAGGCGCGCTCACCGACGAGGGCCCCGTCGACCCACAGGCGCATTCGCCCCTCGCCCGCCTCGTAGGTCATGGCGACGTGAGTCCAGCGGTTCAAGGCCAGGTTCGGGCCGAAGGCGGCGCGGCGGTCCGCCCCGCCGACGCGGACCATGCCGTGCAGGCGCCCGCTCTCCTCCACGATCAGCTGCCAGGAGCCAGGCTGGTGGGCCAGGAGCAGGTAGCGGTTGCCGGGGTCGCCCGCGAGCGAGGCGAGGCGCTTGACCCACATCGCCACCGTCAGGGCGCGGCGCGCGGCGGTCGGAGGCGCCAAGCGCACCGAGCCGCCCTGCGGGAAGAAGATCGCCTGGCCGACGTGGCCGGCGTTGGCGTCGGGCATGCCGATCTCCTGGGGGAAGGCGGCGCCGCCGACCAGCCGCCCCGCGCGCGGACGCCCCGAGGTGTCCGGGGTCCGGCTGGGGTCGAGCGTCCCGTTGGCGGTGACCACCTCGTTCATGCGCAGCACGGCCTCGTATTCCCCGTCGGCCGCGTCCGAGAGGTCCACGTCGGCGTAGTTGGCCGTGTTGGAGCCGAAGATCGGATACACGGGCTGGCCGGCGCCGGCGGGGATCCGCCGCGGCGCGTCCCGGAAGGGCGTCCAGAAGCCGGGGGTCAAGCCGGGGCTGGAGGTGAACAGACGCACGGTCTGCTCGCGGTCCGGGTTGAGTGGGCCGTCGAGGTGGCGGAGGGTCCAGCCGGTCAGGCGCCCGATCACCGCCTGCCCGCCGCGGCGGGCCCGGTTGACCCCGGCCTGGCCGGCGACCGTGCTCGTGAAGAAGAGCTCCGAGCCGTCCCGGCTGATCCAGGGGTAGCCCCCGTGCACCAGGCGGCCCGAGGCGTAGCGGGTGCCCTCGCTGGCGAAGAGGGGCCGCTCCGCGAGCGGATAGCGCTCGTCGAAGCGGATCCCGGCGACGAGCTTGGCCCGGTCGACGGAGTACATGTCCGCGATCGTGCGCGGGCGAGTCCAGCCGCCGACCGCGCCCGGGGTCTGGTTGTAGCTGTAGACCAGGGTGTCGATCCGGCCGTCGTTGGCCGGGTGCCCCTGCCAGACGGCGAGGTGGCCGTCGAAGGTCAGGGTCGGCTCGATCCCGCGCAGGGGCTGGCCGTTGGCCTGGGTCATGCGCTGGTAGCCGCTGACCCGCTCCACGCGCTCGACCGCGGCGTCGGCGCTGTGCGGGGCGCGGACGACGATCCGGTAGCGCAGGCGGCCGAGCTGGTCGTCGTTGGTCGAGTAGCGCTGCGTGCACACCAGCGCGTCGTAGGTCTCGTAGGCCCCGCCGGAAAGCGGCGCGCCCGCGGCGTCCGAGCGGTAGGGGTTGTTGGTGATCCCCGGCCAGGGGACGAGGGCCAGCGCGTTGAGCTGGGTCAAGCCGGCGGAGGCTCCGTCGGCCTCGAAGGGCACCACAGGGGAGAAGGAGTCGCCTGGGAAGCTCGGGCGCCCCTCCCCGTCGTGGGTGATCCGCTCCGGGCGCAGGACCCGCGCCCCCCAGCCGACCTGCCCGCTGGGGAGGCCGCGCGTGATCACGAACACGCGCCCGTCCCAGGTCACCGCGTGCCCGTTGCCCGAGACGCCCGGCACCCGGACCGGCGCCGGCCTCACCGGCTGACGCGCCTCCTCCGGCTGGGCGCCGACCGGAGCGGCAGCGAACAGGGTCAAGGCGAAGCAGGTCAGGGTGCGCTTCATGGGGAGGGCTCCTTCACCCCCAGGTGGTCGCGCTCCGGACAATTCGCCCAAACCCTTTCCTGCCAGCGGCTTGCCCGAGGACTGCTCCGCGACGCTGCTGGGACTGGAGGGCTGGGGCCGGGGCCCCCGCCCACCTCCCAGCGCGATCGAGACGGCCGCTCCGGCGAGGGCGAGGGCCAGCCCGAGCGCCCCCGCCAAAGCCTTCCCTCGGCGCCCCCGCCGCTGCGCCGCCGCGAAGGCCTCCTCGAGCGCGCTCGCCACCGCGGCGCCATCGGGGTAGCGGGCCTCGGGATCCAGCGCCAGGCAGCGCTCGACGACCTGGACCAGGCCCCGGGGCAGGTCCGCCCGGTGGCGCCGGAGCGGGTCATGCCGGCCGCTGGCCAGTCGCCCCAGCAGCTCGAGCGCCGTCGCTCCCGCGAAGGGGGCGAGGCCGGCGGCGCACTCGTAGAGGACGGCGCCGAGGGCGAACACGTCGGCGCGAGGGCTGGCGTGCTTGCTGTCCTGCACGCACTCGGGCGCGAGGTAGCCGAGGGTCCCGCGGGTCTCGCCCGTCGCGGAGAGCGAGCGCGAGAGCCCCAGCTGCTGGTCCCCCGCCTGGTGCTTGGCGATCCCCAGGTCGGCGATCAAGGCCTGACCTTCGTCGTCGAAGAGCACGTTCTCTGGCTTGAGGTCGCGATGCACGAAGCCGCGCGCGTGGGCCAAACCCAGGGCGCGCCCGAGGCTCCCCCCGAGGCGCACGAGCTCCTCGAGGGCCAGGGGACCGGATCGCAGTCGCTCCCGCAGGGTCCCGCCGCGCAGGAGGGGCATCGCGATCCAGGCCCCGCGCTCATCCTCTCCGGCGTCGAGGACGGGCACGAAGCCGCCCTCGCGTCCGAGCTCCGCCTGGATCAGGCGCTCGCGGGGGAAGCGCCGCAGCGCCTCCCGTCGGCGCAGCCGCTTGACGGCGACCTCTTCGCCCGCGGGCCCGCGCGCCAGATAGACCTCGCCGCCGGCGCCGCGCCCGATCTCCTCGAGGAGCTCGTAGGGGCCCGCGCGCACCCGCTCAGCCCCCGCGCGGCGCTCGGCGCAGGGCCGCGGTGATCAGGTCGAGGTCGTCCTCGATCACGCCGTCGCGGGCGCGGCGCCGGCTGACCCCGAGCGCGCGCACGGCCGCCACGACCTCCTTGCGCTGGAGGTGCACCCCCTCCAGCAGGCCGCCCACGAACACGTCCCACACCACCCGGCGCCGCCAACGGGTCGCTGGCTGCGAGCGCGCCAGGACCGCCTCGCGCACCCCGTCCAGGCGCGCGTCCAGGCGCAGGCTGCCCTCTCTCTCGGGCGAGCCGGCCTCCTCGCTGGGACCGGGCGCGGCCGGCAGCGCCTCCTCCGGCGGCAGCCTCGAGCCCGCCCGCTGCCGCGCGACGCTGACCAGCCGCCGCACCCAGCCGCGGGTGCTCGAGCGCCGCAGCTGCGCGAGGGCCTCCGCCAGGGGCAGGTCCTGGGAGCGCGCCAGGCCGAGCACGCGCACCACGACCTCCTGGATCGCGTCGGCCCGGTGCCCCTCGTCGCGCGCCGGAACCGACACGTGGGCCTGCAGGTAGCGCACCAGCCCCTCGGCGAAGGAGCTCCCCTCGCCGCTGACCAGGGCGCCCGAGAGGGTGCTCAGCGCCTCGGGCCCGGACGGGGCCTGGACCCCAGGCCCCGCCACCGCCGCCAGGGTCGCGTAGTTGCGGCCAGCCTCCGCCAGCGCGGGGTCGAGGCGCTGCGCCTCGAACAGGTCCTTGAGCGCTCGGTCCAGCTGACCGTCCTCGGCGTTCAGCACCCCGCGGTCATTCCAGGCCTGGGCGCAGGTCGGGTCGAGCTCCAGCGCGCGCGAGAAGGCCGCGCGCGCCGCGGCGAGCTCTCCCTCCCGCCGCCACAGCCGCCGGCCCTCGGCCAGCAGCCGCTCGACCTCGCCCTGGGATTCCTGGCTCACGCCCTGCTCCTGCGCGCCAGGCTACCAGCGTTCGGCCGCGCCTCCGCCCAACCACGCGGGAGGCCCGACAGGGAGACGCCGGAAGTCGCTGTTGAAGCGACTCCCGGCGCGTTAGGGGCTATAGGACTCGAACCTATGACCCATGGCTTAAAAGGCCACTGCTCTACCGACTGAGCTAAGCCCCCATGCGCACGATTGTAGCGAACGAAGCCTCCAGGTCACTGGTCGCTGCGAGCGCTTCCTGCACCCCACGTCTCCCCAGCGCGCCTGGGCCTCGCGGGTCCCCGCCGGCGATCCTTCGCTTCAGGCTTAATCGAACTCGCATTATTTCGCACACAGTTGAGCCAAATGGACTTGCGTCCGCGAGGGGCTCCTTCGCTAGCGCCTGAGCGCCTCTGCGATCGCTTCGTAAATGGCTGAGAAAGCGGGCCCAGGGGCCGGAGCCAGGTTTGTTCGTCTCCGCCTGAAGTTCACGCAAATGACTTCGTCTTGTTCGATACCTACCCCGCGGATTTCATGGGGGAGCCAAGGAGGACCCATGGCGCCCCTCGCACTAGCCCCCCAAGAGACCAAGCTCAGGATCGCCGTCGCCCGCGGCGACGGAATCGGGCCTGAGATCACCGACGCGACCCTCGCCGTGCTCGACGCGGCTGGCGTCGACCTCGAGCTCGATCCGGTCGAGCTCGGCGCGGCTGTCTACGCGCGGGGCGTCAGCTCGGGGGTCGAGCGCGAGACCTTGGAGCGGATCCGGACGGCCCGCGCCCTGCTCAAGGGGCCGATCACCACCCCCTCCGGCGGCGGGGTCAAGTCGCTCAACGTCACCCTCCGCAAGTCCCTCAGCCTGTTCGCGAACGTGCGCCCCTGCCTGAGCTACAGCCCCTACGTGGCGGGACACCCCGGCCTCGACGTGCTCGTCGTGCGCGAGAACGAAGAGGACACCTACGGGGGGATCGAGCACCGTCAGACCGAGCAGGTCACTCAGTGCCTGAAGCTGATCACCCGCCCGGGGAGCGAGCGCTTGATCCGCTTCGCCTTTGGGCTGGCGCGCGCCTACGGCCGACGCCGGGTGACCTGCATGACCAAGTCCAACATCATGAAGATCACCGACGGTCTCTTCATGGACACCTTCCGCCAGGTCGCGGAGGAGTTCCCCGAGCTCGCGAGCGATCACCAGATCATCGACATCGGCACGGCCCGACTCGCCACGCGCCCCGAGGACTACGACGTCGTCGTGCTCCCCAACCTCTACGGAGACATCGTCTCCGACGTGACCGCGGAGCTCTCGGGCTCGGTCGGGCTCTGCGGCTCCGCCAACGTGGGCGCGACCTGCGCCATGTTCGAGGCGATCCACGGCTCCGCCCCCGACATCGCCGGTCAGGGGATCGCCAACCCCTCGGGCCTCCTCCTGGCCGCGGTCCAAATGCTGGTCCACCTCGGCCTGCCCCAGGACGCCCAGCGGATCCACAACGCCTGGCTCAGCACGATCGAGGCCGGAATCCACACCGCCGACATCAAGAGCGAGACCACCCGCCAGCGCGTCGGCACCCAAGCCTTCGCTGCTGCCGTGATCGCGCGGCTGGGAGAGGAGCCTCGGCGCCTCCCCTGCGCCCGCTACGAGCTCGGCTCCGCCCTGGCCGAGCTCGCCCGGGACTCCACCCCAGCTCCCCCCCGGCCCCAGGTCAAGGAGCTGGTCGGGGTCGACGTGTTCCTCGACTGGAGCGCTGGCAGCCCCGCCGAGCTCGGCGATCGCCTGCGCCGCTGCGGTGACGCGACCCTGCCCCTCGAGATGATCACCAACCGCGGGGTGCGGGTGTGGCCCCAAGGGCTCCCCGAGACCTTCTGCACCGATCACTGGCGCTGCCGCTTCCGCCCCGAGGGCGGGTCCGCGAGCTGGGCCGACGTGCTCGCGCTCCTCGGACGCCTCAGCGACGCCGGCTTCGAGGTGATCAAGCTCGAGAACCTCTACACCTTCGACGGTCGGCCGGGCTTCTCGCTCGGTCAGGGCCAGTAGTCCTCTTTGTCAACTCTGGAGATCCCATGAACGCCCCGATTGCCGACGCCCCCCTCTCCCTCCGCCGGACCCTCGCGAGCGACCTCGGGATCGTTCCCGAGCGGACCCTGGTGCTCGCCGAGGCCGACCACGACCTGCCCCTCGACGCCCTCGGCCTGAACGAAGGCCGCTGCCTGGTCGTCCGCAGCAGCAGCTGTTCGCTCGGCCTCGACCGCCACGGGTTCGCCGAGCGCCTGCTCCAGGGTGAGCTCGTGCACGACGTGGTCGTGTGGACCCACACCGGGTCCGCCACCCTGCACGCGATCGCGCGCGAAGAGTCCGCCCCCGAGGGTGCCTTCGTGGAGACGCTCCGCTTCGTGCGCGAGCGCTACGACTGGGACCAGCTCGACGAGCAGGCCCGCGTCGAGCTCCTCGCGCAGGAGCACGCCCTGCTGCAGCTCGAGCGGGTGTGGGCGCTGCCCTTGGTCCAGCTGCGCCGCAAGGCTGGCCAGCTCCAGCTCCACGCGTGGGTCAGTGATGGCCCCGAGCAGCTCTGGGGCTACGACTTCCAGACCGAGCAGTTCAGCGAGCTGAGCACGGCCGCCGAGCGCTGGAAGCTCGCGCAGAGCGCCTAGCGCCCGGCACCGCTGGGTGGCTCGCCAGACCTTCGGCTGGTACTGACAGCGCTCCAGCCCTCCTTCGCCTTGATCGATCCTTCCCCGCCCGATTAGAGTGCGCGTCCGGGAGGAGCGATGGCTGCGGCGAAGCAACGAGTCGGGGTCGCTGGCGGCGGCCAGCTCGGGGCGCTCCTGGTGAGCGCGGGCGAGCGACTGGGGATCGAGGTCCACGTGTTGGACCTCGCTCCCCGCGCCCCGGCTCGTGAACACGCCGCCCGCTTCGTGCAAGGATCCTGGGAAGACCCCGCCGCGCTGGCTGAGCTCGCGGACGGGGTCGACGTCGTGACGATCGAACGCGACGACGTGAGCGTCGCGGGTCTGGCGGCGCTCGTCGACTCCGGGGTCCGAGTCGAACCGAGCCCCGCAGCTCTGCGAGTCATCCAGGACAAGCTCGCCCAGCGCGAGCACCACGCCGCCCGGGGTCTGCCCCTGCCTCGCTTCGCCGCCTGCGACGAACCGAGCGCCGCCGCGCTGGCTGAGTTCGGCTTTCCCCTCGTGCAGAAGGCCCGCCGCGGCGGGTACGACGGGCAAGGCGTGCTCCTCCACCCCGAGCCCGGGATCGAGCCGCTGCAGGCGCCCTCCCTCCTCGAGGAGATGGTGCCGATCGCGCGGGAGCTGACGGTCCTGGTCGCGCGCGACCGCTCGGGCGGACACGCCGTCTATCCCGTGTGCGAGGTCGACGTGCGCGAGCAGCGCCTGGACCTCTTGACCCAGCCCGCGCGGCTCGAGCCCGCGCTGGCAGCGGCCGCCCAGGAGCTCGCCCTGGCCGCGCTGGAGGGGCTGCCGGGCGCCGGGATCGCCGCCGTCGAGCTCTTCTTGACCGAGGCGGGCCAGCTCTTGATCAACGAGGTCTCGCTCCGCACCCACAACTCGGGGCACGTGACCCTCGACGCCAACGAGACCGATCAGTTCGAGCAGCACCTGCGCGCCGTGGCCGGTCTCCCCCTGGGCAGCGTCCGCCCGACGGCACCGGCGGCCGCCTTGGCCAACATCGTCGGCAGCGGGAGCGAGCGCGGCCCCGCCGAGTGGAGCGGGCTCGAGGTCGCCGAGAGCGAGCCGGGGGTCACCCTGCACCGCTACGCCAAGGCCGAGGTGTGGCCCGGTCGAAAAATGGGCCACCTGACGGTGTGCGGCGAGGACATCGAGGAGGTGCGCGCCCGCGCGCGCGCCGTCCAGGAACGAGTCAGGGTCGCCGCGGCGCGACAGCAGGAGGCAGAGTGAGTCCAGCGGTGGGCGTCGTGATGGGCAGCCAATCGGATCTGCCCACGCTGGAGGCGGCCCTCGAGGCCTTGCGCGAGCTCGAGGTCCCCTATGAGGTGGACGTCGTCTCGGCGCACCGCACCCCGCAGGCCATGGTCGACTACGGCCTCCGCGCCCGCGATCGCGGCTTGAAGGTGATCATCGCCGGCGCAGGCGGCGCGGCGCACCTGCCCGGAATGCTCGCCTCGCTGACCACGCTCCCCGTGATCGGCGTCCCGGTCCGCAACGGCGCGCTCGAGGGGATCGACGCCCTGCTCTCGATCGTGCAGATGCCCCCGGGCGTCCCCGTCGCGACCGTCTCGATCGGCGGCGCCAAGAACGCGGGGATCCTGGCCGCCCAGATCCTCTCCACCCAGGACGAGGCGCTCGTCGAGCGGCTCGAGGCCTTCCGCGCGCGACAGCGCGAGCGCGTCGCCGGCATGTCGCGCGACGTGCGCGCCGAGTGGAAGCCGCAGGATTGAGGTTCGCTTGAGCAACTGGCTGAACTACCACCACCTCCTCTACTTCTGGGCCACCGCCAAGCACGGCACGATCACGGCCGCCTGCGAGGAGCTGCACGTCACGCCGCAGACGATCAGCGCCCAGATCCGCTCCCTCGAGCGCGCCACGGGCGAGGAGCTCTTCGACCGCCGCGGGCGGCGCCTCGAGTTGACCGCCGTCGGTCGCCTGGTCTATCGCTACGCCGACGAGATCTTCTCGCTCGGCCAGGAGCTGGGCGAGGTCCTGCGCGGCGGACCGACCGCCAGCCA
The DNA here is from genome assembly GCA_937911525.1 of uncultured bacterium. Lineage (GTDB taxonomy): Bacteria > Planctomycetota > J058 > J058 > J058 > NORP233. Next base: position 1,761 of record CALDQK010001193.1, on the reverse strand, counting down.
GCGCCGCATGACCCTCCACGTCGGCGTGGCCGAGGCGCTGCCCAAGCTGATCGTGCACCACGTGCTCGAGCCCGCCAACGACCTGCCCGAGCCCGTCAAGATCGTGTGCCACATGGGCAAGCCCGACCGCCTGCTCGCTGACCTCGTCACCCACGAGCTCGACGTGGTGATCAGCGACGCCCCGGTGCCGCCCGCCTTCAAGGTCGGCGCCTACAACCACCTCCTCGGCAGCTGCGGGGTGACCTTCATGGCGGCGGCCGACTTGGCCAAGACGCTCCGCCGCGGCTTCCCCGGCTCGCTCCAGGACGCGCCGATCCTGCTGCCCACGCCCGAGACCACGCTGCGGGCATCCCTCGACCGCTGGCTGCGGGACAAGGAGCTCGACCCCTTCGTGGTCGGCGAGTTCGCCGACTCGGGCGTGCTCAAGGTGTTCGCCAAGGAGGGCGCCGGCGTGATCGCGATCCCGAGCGTCGTCGCCGAGGAGGTGCGCAAGACCTACGGCCTGCGCCTCGTGGGCGAGGCCCCCGAGCTCGAGGAGCGCTTCTACGCGATCTCGGTCGAGCGCCGCGTGCGCCACCCCGCCGTGAGCGCGATCTGCGAGTCGGCGCGCGCCAGCCTCTTCGCCTAGGACGAGCCTTCGGCCATCTCGTCGACCGCCACCGCTAGACTGCCCGCATGCTGCCCGAGCCGCGGGACGCCCTGGAACGGATCGCCAACGAGCGTCGGCCCTACGTGGTCGGGGTGCGGCACCACTCGCCTCTGTGCGCGGCGATGATCCCGGCGCTCCTCGAGGCGGCCGAGCCGGACGTCGTGCTGATCGAGCTGCCGCAGGAGTTCGCTGGCTGGCTCGAGTGGCTGGGGCACCCCGACGCAGAGGCTCCCCTGGCGCTGGCGGGGGTCTCGCCCGCGGGCAGCGGCCTGGCCTTCTATCCCTTCGCCGACTTCTCCCCCGAGCTGGCCGCCGTGCGCTGGGCCCACGCCCGCGGGGTCCCGGTCGAGCCCTGCGATCGGCCCCTGGCCGCCGCTCCGCCCGAGGCTCCCGCCTGGGGCCTGAGCGGGGACGCCCCGCCAGGGCCGACCCTGCTCGAGCGCATGCTCCGCGAGGAGCAGGTGCCCGACTTCGAGGAGCTGTGGGATCGCCGGGTCGAGGCGCGCGGCGTGGGCGCGGAGGCCGAGGCCGTGCGCCGGGCAGGGCTGCTCCTCGGCTGGGCGCTGCGCGCCGACTCGGCGCTCTCGAGCGGGATCCCGGCGCGGGACCGGGCCCGCGAGGCCTGGATGCGTCGCTGCATTTCGGCGCACGAGGGCCAGCGGATCGCGGCGGTGGTGGGCGCCTTCCACGCGCCCGCGGTCCTCGACGAGCCCCTCCTGGCCGGCGACGAGGTGGCCGAGCCGGCGCTGCGCGAGGACGCGCCCGTGACCTCGCTGGTCGCCTACGCCACGGACCTCCTCGACAGCCGCTCGGGCTACCCCGCGGGGATCCGCGACCCGCGCTGGCAGCAGCGGGTGTTCGAGGCCCAGGGCGACCCCCGCGCGGTCGAGGCCGCCCTGACCAGCTCCGTCGTCGAGATCTGCGCGCGTGTGCGCGGGAGCGGACACGTGGCGGGCGTGCCCGACGCGCGCGAGGCGGTGCGGGTCGCCCTGGACCTGGCCCGCTTGCGCGGGCTCCACGCCCCGGGCCGGCGCGAGCTGCTGGAGAGCCTCGAGACCGCCCTCGGGCGCGGCGAGCGGCTCGGGCGCGGACAGGTGCTCGCCCGCGCCAGC
>CALDQK010001192.1 GCA_937911525.1 uncultured bacterium | reverse complement strand
CCGAAAGGAAGAGCAGAAGGAGCTGTCGCAACCAGCGAAAGCTCCTTCGCGTTCCCGAGCTGGAACGGGGAAAACTGGAAAACTGGAAAGCGCGGTGGCTGCTCGGCGGAGCTGCCTTCTTCGAGTTTTCCAGTTTTCACCGTTCATTGTCTCGATAGAGAGGGAGCTGTAGCTCGTGCGACAGCTCCTTCGCGTTTCGGAGCTGTCGCTCACGAGGCTTCGCGACGTGTCCGTGCTCGGAAGGCGAACTGCCGAGGGGCTGTCGCAGTCAGCGACAGCTCCTCTTCGCCGCCCCTTGCCAGTTCTCGGTCAGGAGCGAGGCCGCTACCAGACCTCGTCCTGGTAGCGGGCCATGCGGCGCTGCTCTGCGAGGATCTTGCCGCGCAGGGGCTGACCCGGCGGGGTCATGGCGAGGGCGCGCAGGAAATCCTGGGCGGCGAGGTCGAAGGCGTAGCGCTTGGAGCGGGTCACACCGCGCCAGAAGAGCACCCGGGCGTCGCTGGGGTTGCGCTCCAGCCAGCTGCTGAAGTCGCGCTCGGCGTCCTGGTGGCGGTCGAGCTGCAAGAAGCACAGGCCGCGGGTGACGCGACACAAAGAAGCGGGCCGGCGCCTGAGGACCTCGGTGTAGTCGACCACGGCGGCCTGGTGCTCGCCCTGGGCGAAGAAGGCGTCGCCGCGCAGCTCGTAGCTGCGGTGGTTGGCCTGGTTCTCGAGCGCGCGGGTCAGCGCGGCGCAGCTCTCGGCGAAGCGGCGCAGCTTGATCAGCACCGCGCCGTGCAGGACGTGCAGCTCCGCGTTGTCGGGGGCGTAGTCGAGCGCGCGCTCGACTGCCTGCAGGGCCAGCTCGTTGCGCTCGAGGCGGAGCAGGACCTGCGCGTAGGCGGCGTAGCCGTTGGGCTGGCGCGGAGCGAGCACGATCGCGGCGCGCAGGTCGGCGGCCGCTCGCGCGAAGTCCTGGCGCGCGAAGTGAATCGAGCCGCGCAGCCAGTAGGCGTCGGCCAGGGGGCGCAGGGTCAGGAGGTGGGTCAGGTCGCTGTGGGCGACCTGGCGCGCGGCGGGCTCACCCTCGCTCAGCCAGAGCGCGGCCTGCGCGCGGCCGAGCAGGGCCTGGACCGAGTCGGGCTGGCGCCGGAGGGCCTCGCTGAAGGCCTCGCGCGCCTCGCTGGCCTGCTCTGGCTCGAGCAGCTGCTGCCCGCGGCGGACCCACTCGCGCGCGCCGGGGCCGGAGTGCTCGGAGTGCTCGGCGTCGTTTGCTGCGCAGCCGGCGAGGAGGAGGAGCGGCGCTACGACGATCGTCCAGCAGCGACGCATGTCTCGTTCCTTCCTTCTCCCTCTTCGAGAGTAGACAGCTCGCGCCGCTTCGTGAAGGGATGAGGCTGGATCGGCTTCGGCTTCGGCCCGCGGACGCGCAGGCGGGAGTCGCTCAGGCGGGATCGACCGGCTCGGCGGGCGCGCTGACGTTGAAGCGGCGCGAGAGGAGCGGGACCCCGTCGCAGACGAGCTCGAAGGTGTAGGCGCCGTACTCGGGGAACACGAAGCCGCGGATCTCGAACACCATGTCGACCACGCCGTGGGGCATGTCGCGGGGGAACTCGATCTCGCCGGGCAGGCGCACGAGGTCGGTCTCGTAGCTCTGGTCGTGGCAGAGCCGGAGCGCGATCGGCACCTTGCCGCGCCCGCCCGTGAAGGAAGCGAAGGCGCACATCTTGTCGTGCCGGAAGGGCACCTGCGGGGTGAGCACCCCGTTGAACATGTTGATCAGCGACTTGTTGCGCGAGCGGACGTCCTCGATCACCGCGTCACACAGGATCAAGGAGGTGCACTGCGGGGTCACGTAGTTGCTCACGCCAGCAGCGTAGCAGAGGCGCGCGCGGGTCCGGTCCCGCCGCGACCCCTCCAGTTCCGGAGCCCGCCCCGCCATAATGGGCCCTTCATGGACCCGAGCGAATCCGGCACTGGACGCATCCTGCGCGAGGCCCTGCGGGCGCGCGAAGACGAGGCCTCGCAGGTGGCCTCGATCCTGGACGTGATCCAGAAGCTCAAGGCGCAGATCCTCGAGAAGGACCGGATCATCGGGATCAAGACCCAGCAGCTCCTCGCCGCGCGCGACTACCTGCACCGGGTGCTCGCCGCCCTCGGCGACCCCGTGCTCGTGATCGACCCCGCGGGCAAGGTCGAGTTCGCCAACGCCGCGGCCCTCGAGCTGCTGGACGACTTCAAGGGCGACCTGATCGGCCGCCCGGCGGCCGACCTCTGGGCCAGCGAGGACCAGCGCGCGCTCTTCCGCGGCGAGCGCCTGGCCGACCAGTTCAGCGACCCCGCGACCCAGCGCGCCGACCTGACCCTGCGCACCCGCCGCGGCAAGCAGATCCCCGTCGCCTGGACCGCGACCGTCCTCCGCGACGAGGACGGCCCGGCTGGCCTGGTCGGGATCGCGCGCGACGTGCGCGTCCAGCGCCGCCTCGAGGAGGAGAAGCTGCGCGCCGTCCAGGCCCTCGCCGCCAGCGTGGCTCACGAGATCCGCAACCCCTTGGGCGCGATCCGCAACTCGGTCGGCCTCCTGCGGCGGGACCTCGAGCTCGAGGGCGACGACGCGACCCTGATGGACATCGTCGTCGAGGAGGCCGAGCGGATCTCGACGATCGTGGCCCAGTTCCTCGACTTCGCGCGCCCCCCGCAGCCCATGTTCAGCGAGGGCGACCCGGGCGCGCTCGTGCGCGAGGTCGTGCTCCTCGCCGAGCGCGACGAGCGGGCCGAGGGCAAGGGCTTCCTGGTCCACGTCGCCGACGCGCTCCCGCCGACCACCTTCGACCCCGACCTGATCAAGCAGGTGGTGTGGAACCTGGTCAGCAACGCCCTCGACGCCGCGCGCGAGCGCGTCGCGCTGCGGGTTCGCCCGGCCGGCGCGGCGGTCGAGGTGATCGTGGCGGACGACGGGAGCGGGATCCCGCCCGAGGTGCTCCTGCACGTCATGGAGCCCTTCCGCACGACCAAGGCCCAGGGCACGGGCCTCGGGCTCGCGATCAGCAAGAAGATCGTGGAGGCCCACGGCGGCACGCTGCGGATCGAGAGCGTGCCTGGCGCGAGCACCAGCGTCAGCTTCCTGCTCCCCAGCGCCCCCCTCGCGCCGAGCGAGCGCGGCTAGAGAACCGAGCCCACTTCGTAATGGGCCGCACGGGCCCGAGCGAGTCTGCTGAGGCCCATGAACGACCTCGCCGCCAAGTCCACGCGCCCCGCCCGCAAAAAACGTTTCTCGACGCTCATGAGCGACGTCAGCCTCGAGGACGGGGTGCTGCGGATCGTCGGCCGACGCAAGCTGGCCTCGGTCCTGCTGCTCGGCTTCGCGCTCGTCGCTGGCTACTTCCTCGTCATGGGCGAGGGGATCCCGCTGCCCGTGCGGGGGCTGATGTCCCTCGGCGTGGCGATCCCGCTCTACGGCTTCGTCGACGTGTTCTTCGGCGAGTCCTACCTGAAGTGGGACACCCGCAGCGGAGAGCTGCTCCTCCGCCGAGGGAGCCCCTTCGGCCGAGCCGACTACAAGGGCGTGGCGGAGCCGGGCATGCTCTCGGTCACCCGCGTCCGCGCGGGCAGCGCGGCCAACGGGTCCGTCCCCCTCTACCAGGTCGTCCTCTGCGCTCAGCTGGAGGACGCGATCGTGAACTTCCCCCTCGATTTCAGCTCCTGCTCGCGCGAGAGCTCCGACGAGCGGATCGCCGAGTGGGAGCAGAAGCTCTCTCTGGGAGACCCACGGTAGAGGAACCCGCCTCAGCGCCGTAAAACGGGGGCATGGCGCAGATCCTCGTCGTCGACGATCAAAAATCCCTCCGCCGCTCCATGGCGATCACCCTCTCCCGCGCGGGCCACTCGGTCGACGAGGCGGCCAGCGGCGAGGAGGCGATCCGACGGGTCGACGAGTCGCTCTACGACCTCGTGATCACCGACCTCAAGCTCCCCGACCAGGACGGGCTGGCGGTGCTGGAGGCGGTCAAGGCCCGCTCGACCGACACCGAGGTCGTGATCGTGACGGCCTATGGGAGCATCGAGAGCGCGGTCGAGGCGATCCGCCAGGGCGCCCACGACTACCTGGCCAAGCCCTTCAGCCACGAGCAGATCCTGTGCTCGGTCGACCTGGCCCTCGAGCGGCGCCGGCTGCGCACCGAGGTCCGCAGCCTGGCGCGCCGGCTGGAGGACCCCAACGACCCCAGCTCGATCATCGGGCAGAGCGAGAAGCTCGGGCGCGTGCTCGAGATCGTGGGCGAGTGGGCGGCGAGCGACTCCACGATCCTGATCACGGGCGAGACCGGCGTGGGCAAGGACCTCCTCGCGCGCCGGATCAAGCAGCTCAGCCCGCGCGCCGAGGGCGCCTTCGTGGTCGTCAACTGCGCCACGATCCCCGACAACATCTTCGAGAGCGAGCTCTTCGGCCACATGAAGGGCGCCTTCTCGGGCGCCAACCGGACCCGCAAGGGCCTCGCCCAGGAGGCCGACGGCGGGACCCTCTTCCTGGACGAGGTCGGCGAGCTCCCGCTCGAGATCCAGCCCCAGCTGCTGCGCTTCATCGAGACCGGGGAGATCCGCCCGATCGGCCAGAACCGGAGCATGCGCGTCGACACGCGCGTGATCGCGGCGACCAACCGCGACCTGCGCGCCATGATCAAGGAGGGCCGCTTCCGCGAGGACCTCTACTACCGCCTCAACGTGCTCCCGGTCGAGATCCCCGCCCTGCGCGAGCGCCTCGAGGACCTGCCCGAGCTGGCCGGCCACTTCCTGCGCCGCTTCGCGCGCCGCTTCGGGCGCCCCGTCGAGGCGATCTCCAAGAAGGCGATGCTCGTGCTCAAGAGCTACGAGTGGCCCGGCAACGTGCGCGAGCTCGAGAACGTGATGGAGCGCGCGGTGATGCTCTGCCGCGGCAAGGAGCTGCGCCCCGAGCACCTCTTCATGCCGGGGAGCGGCGACCTCGAGGAGGCGAGCGCGCCCACGGGCGAGGGGAGCGGCGTCGGCGACCCGATCCCCCTGGCCGAGCTGGAGCGGCTGCACATCCTGGCCGTGCTCAAGGGCCTGGGCGGCAACCAGAAGCGGGCCTCGGGCGTGCTGGGGATCTCCAAGAGCACGCTCTGGCGCAAGCTGAAGGAGTACGGGATCGACGCCAGCAAGCTGGCGAGCTCCTCCTAGGCTGAGCGGATGAGCGACGAGCGCCTGCGCGAGCTCGAGCGGCGCTACCTCGAGACCCGCTCGCCGGAAGACGAGGCCCAGCTGGTGTTCGAGCTGATCCGGCTCGGCCAGCGCAGCGAGCGGCGGGCCCTCTTCGACGCGGTCCTCCACCGACAGGTCGGCTCAGCCTTGGCCGTGGGCGTGGAGTTCATTCACACGCCCGACGAACAGCGGACCTGGGTCGAGCGCTGGCTGAAGGCCTTCGCCGGCCCCTTCCTGCGCCACCACGGCCAGCTGCCGACCCAGAGCGAGCTCGGCTACGCGATCTACGCCTTCGAGGACGAGCACCAGGCCTACGCCGAGAGCGCGGCGGCCCGCGAAGCCTTCCTGGCCGCCGACCTGAGCGACTTCGTCGCCATGCCGCTGCGCGGACGCGAGGCCTTCCTCCGCCTGCGCGTCTCGCTCGAGCTGCCCGGGGCGCTCCTCGACGAGCTCCTGGCCTGGCCCGGCGGCATGGCCCTCTGCGACGCGGAGCTGAGCTGGACCCTCGTCCACGTCGAGGGCGAAGGCTTCGCCTACGCGCCGTACTTTGCGCGGCCCTCGTCGCCTGCGGCGAGCTGAAACGCGCTCGGACAGGCCTGCGTGAGCCTCGACGCTCCTGCACGACTCGCCTCGGCCTGTCTTCCCGATCTCGAGTTCACCGCCGCCCTGCCGACTTCGGCCTCTTGCGCGGCCCGCTACTTGACGCCGACCTCGCGGGCCCGCTCGCGCAGGCGCCCCGGCAGGGCGGCGTAGCGCAGCTCGACCTCCCAGGCGCCGGCCGCGCGGGCCTGCTCCAGGGCGCCCTCGATCCGGCGCGCGGCCTCGCGCCCGCTCAGCTCGCCGTAGAGGAGGCGAAACAGGGTGGTCACGATCTGCTTGCGGGCCTGGCCCTCGCCGTCCAGGACGGCCGCGTTGCAGCCAGCGAGGGCCTCGGTGATCTGCTCGCGGTCCCGGCTGCCCGCCAGGAGCGCGGTGGCGCGGTTGAGCAGCGCCCGGGCCTGACGCGCCCGGTCCCCCGCGCGCAGGGCGGCGGCCGCCGCGCGGCGGTAGGCCTCGGCCGCGGCCTCCGGCTGGCGACGGGCGAGCAGGCACTGGCCCAGGAGCGACTCGACCCGGGTGTGGAGGTCGGGCAGCTCGCGCGCCTCCTCGGCCAGCTCGGCCGCGTCGAGGGCCGCGCCCGCCGACTGGCCCGCCAGGGCGCGCGCCTGGACCTCGAGCAGGCGCGCCTCGAGCACGCGCCGCCGGACCTCGGTCCGCTCGGGGGCCGGCGCGCCTCGGGCCAGCAGCTGCTGCTCTTCGCCCTCGGCCGCGCGGCGAGCCTGGTGCGCCGCCAGGAGGGCGCGCTCGCCGTTGCGCCGCTCGCCGGCCAACTCGGCGCGCAGGCGAGCCAGCGGATAGGCGTCGGCCGCGGGGGCCAGGGCGCCCTGGCGGATCGCGTCGGCCAGGCGGTCGAGGGCCAGCCCGCAGCGGAGGGCCCCCAGGCGCTGGAGGGCGCCCTCGGGCGCTGGGCGCTCGCTGCGCGCGGCGAAGGCGAGGCGGAGCAGCTCGGCCTGGGCCTGCTGGGCCGGGACGGGGAGCGGGGGCAGGGCCGGGGCCGCCTCCCCGCCGTGGAGCGCGGCCGCCGACTCGAGCAGGCCGGCCTCGGCGGCCAGGAGCCCGTCGCCGAGGGTCTGCAGCGCCTCGCGCGCGGCCTTGGCCTCCTCGGCAGCCGACTTCGCGTCACCGCGCAGGGCCGCGCGGGCGCGGGCCAGCCGGTCGCAGGCCAGGGCGTGGGCCTGGCTCTGCCGCTGGGCCGCGGCGGCGCTCTCGGCGTAGGCCGGCAGGCCCGCGCTGGAGAAGGCCTGCGCGAGCAGGGCGCGCCCCGCCAGGTCGCTCCCCAGCCAGGCGGCGTGGGCCACGTCCGGGGTCGCGCGCAGGCGAGCGCCCAGGCAGCGCGGGGCCTTGGCCAGCGCCTGGCTCTCCGCCGCCAGCCGGCTGAGGTCGGCCGCGGGGACCTGGATCCACCAGGTGCTCAGCGAGCCGCGCACCCGCTCGCGGGGCTGGCTCGTGGGGACCGGCTCGCTGGCGCAGCCCGCGAGGCTGGCGCCCAGCGCCAGGAAGAGGAGCGCGCGCTTCACTTGCCACCTCGGATCGGCTCGTTCCAGGGGAGGAGGTAGTCCTCGACCAGGCGCCCGTAGTCCTCGGCGCCCGGGACGTCGTGGCGCTGGTAACGCTGCAGGGCCCGGTCCCCCACGTCGTGGAAGGGGTGCAGCGAGAGGGCCTCCATGCGCCGGCGCGAGACCTCCTCGCCCTCGGCGGGCGTCGTGAGCACGTGGGGTGTGATGATCAGCACCAGCTCGCGGTGGACCTCGGCCCGGGTCGTCTCGCCGAAGAGCCAGCCGATGAGGGGAATGTCCATCAGGTAGGGGATCCCGCTCGTCCGGTCGACCATCTCCTTGCGGATCAGGCCGCCCACGGCGAGCGTCAGCCCGTCCTTGGCGACGACCGTCCCCTCCAGGTAGGCCGTGTTGACCGTGTCGACCGCGAAGCTCTGCACCCCGCCCTGCGAGTTGGGCACGGGCAGGGTCGCGCCGCCGACGTTCACGCTCGAGGTCTCCTGCACGATCGTGAGGGTCACGGTCCGGTCGGCGTTGATCGAGGGCACCAGGCGGAGGGTGTTGCCGATGTCGCGCACCTCGACCACCGGCTCGAACAGGCTCTGGGTCACGCCGGTCGTCACGTTGCTGGTCACGTTGAAGTCGCGCACCAGGGTCCGCTCCTCACCAATGAAGAGCCGCGAGACCTCGTTGTTGGCGCAGAGCAAGAGCGGCGTAGCGAGGGCCGACATGCGCCCCTCGGTCTCGAGGGCCTCCAGCCGCACCCGCACGTGGTCGTTGAGGAACTGATAGACCAGCGCGCCGCCCTGATAGGGGGCGTTGCCCGCGCCGAGGATCTGCTCGGCCACGGTCGCGGCGCTCTGGACCAGGGGGTTGGTCGCCTCGCCCGTGGGCAGGTTCGTCCGGTCGGGGCCGGCCACCAGGTCGATATCCAGCGAGGAGCGGAAGTCGTCGCCGAGGTCGAGCTCGAGCACCTTGACCTCGAGCAGGACCTGCGGGGTCGGGCGGTCGAGCTCGAGCACCAGGCGCTCGATCTGGCCCATGGCCTGCTCGTCGGCGGTGCGCACGACCATCAGGTTCTGCCGCCGGTTGACGGTGACCGCGATGATCGGCCGCCCGTCGACCAGCCCGCTGGCGTCGCCCACGACGCGGTTGTTCTGATCGAGCCGGACGCGCGAGAGCTGCTCGGCCGAGAGGTTCTCGCGCAGGGCCTGGTTGCCCTCGAGCTGGCCGCCGAAGCCGCGGCCGAAGGAGTTGAAGCCGTTCTGGCCGCCGAAGCCGCCCACCGAGTTCGAGAGGCGACCGCCGCCGAAGGTGTTCCCGCCGAAGTTGTTCCCGCCGAAGTTTCCGCCGTTACCGAAGCCGGCGTTACCGAAGCCGGCGTTGCCGAAGCCGGCGTTGCCGAAGCCGGCGTTGCCGAAGCCGTTGTTCCCAAAGCCCGAGCTGCCGAAGCCCGCGCTGCTCGTGCCCAGGCCCGAGGCGGCCAGGGGCCGCGCGAGCGCCTCGGTCTGCAGGCCGTAGCTGAGCTGGACCCGCCCCGGGTAGAGGTCGTTGATCGCGCCCGCCACGACCGCCGCGTTGGGGTGCAGGAGCGTGAACACGCGCAGCTCGGGCTCGCGCTGGACCACGAGGTCGTCGCGGTACTCCGCGGCGGTCATGATCCGCACGATCCCCTCGGACTCGCGGTACCACAGCCCGGCCACCTTGCAGAGCGTCTCCACCGCCGAGCGCACGCTCACGTCCTGGAGCAGGAGCGCCGGGAGCTGGATCTGGGCGGCCTCCAGCGTGCACACCACGTTGGCGCCCGAGGCCTGACAGAGCAGGCGGACCGCCTCGTCGACCCGCGGCGCGCGGAGGTCGATCCAGCGGATCCGCGCCTCGAGCGCGCGCCGGCGCTCGACCGCGCCGCCGCCCTCCTTGGGGGGAGGCTCGGCCGCGGGCTTCTCTTCCCGCGGCGGGGCGGCCGGGGGATCGCCCTCGCCCTGGGCGAGGAGCGGGCTCGCGCTGCTGGCGAGCAGGAGGGCGAACAGGAGCGCGCGCTTCATCGGTAGAGCAGCTCCTTGTTGCTCTCGCGGTGCCGGAGCCGCAGCCCCGCCTTGCTGACTGAGAGCACCTCGAGCTCGACCCGCTGCTCGCTCGGTCCGCGCCCGCCGAGCAGCTTGGCGCTCAGCGAGAGCGAGTCGCCTTTGACCGCGACGTGGGAGTAGGTCCCGACCCGGATCAGGGCCGCCGGGGGGCGCCCCTCGATCTCGATCAGCCCGCGGACCTCGATCGTGGGCAGCTCGAGCTCGTCGAGGCGCCCGCGCCGCTCCTCGGCCCGGAACGGATCGGGGCTGGCGGGAGCCTTGGGGCGCGGCCGCGCGCTGGCGGCGGGCGTCGCCCCGGGCCGCGGCCCGGGCTGCTGGTCGGCGGGAGGCTGGCCGGCGGGGGGCTGGCCGGCGGGGGGCTGGGCCGGGGCGGGGGGCTGATCCTGGCCACGCACGCCGGGGGTCAGCCCGGCGCAGAGCGCCAGCGCCAGGCCAGCGCAGAGCAGAAGTCGAAGGGCACGAATCACGAATGGGTCCTCGCTCGGCTCATCGAGCCGCGACGCTGAACACGGCCTGGAAGAAGCTCATGTAGACGAAACCGACCATGCCGCCGATCACGACGAGGAGGGCGGGCTCGACCAGGCTGGCGAGGGTCCGCAGCTGCTGGGCGAGGCGTCGGTCGTAGTAGTCGGCCAGCTCGCTCACGACGTCGTCGAGGGAGCCGGTCTCTTCGCCGACCGCCACGACCTGGAGCGTGACGGCGGGCATCAAGGGGTCCTGCAGGCTGCGCGCCAGGCTGCTGCCCTGGACGATCCGCTCGCGCGCCTGCAGGAGCAGGTCGCCGTAGACGCGGAAGGCGGCCGTCTGCGAGAGGGCGGCCAGGGACTCGAGCAGGGGCAGGCCGCTGCGCAGCAGGAGCCCGAGCGTGCGCGTCAGCTGCGCCATGGCGGCCGAGCGGAGCACGCCGGCCAGGACCGGGACCAGGAAGAGCGCGCGCTCCAGCCCGCGCCGCCCGCGCTCGGTCCGCCAGGCGCCCACCAGCGCCAGGAAGAGCAGGCAGCCCGCCCCCGCGACCAGGTGACCGTAGGTCAGCAGGAACCCGGAGAGGTCCATCAGCTTCTGGGTCGACCAGGGCAGGGCGCTGCCCCGCTGGGCGAGGAAGGAGGCGAACTTGGGCACGACCTGGGTGGTCAGGAACACGAACACGCCCAGGGCCGCGACCACCACGATCACGGGGTAGGTCAGGCTGCTGATCAGCTGGCGGCGCAGCTCGGCGCGCCGCTCGACCAGGTCCGCGGCGCGGTCGAAGGCCTGGTCCAGCTCGCCGGTGGCCTCGGCGGTGAAGGCCAGGCGCGAGGCGATCTCGGGCAGCACGCTCTCGTCGGCGAGGGCCTGCGAGAGCGGGCGCCCCTCCTGGACGGCCTGGCCCAGGCGGCGAGCGCAGGCGCGCAGGCCCGGCTTGCTGGCCACCTCGCCCAGGGTCTCGAGCGCGGCCAGCAGGGTCAGGCCGTTGCGGAGCATCAGCGCCAGCTGCGAGAAGAAGAGGCTCACGTCGCCGCTGCGGATCCAGAAGGGGAGCAGCCCGCCGCTGGGACCGCTGGGGGCGGCGTCCCCGACCCCGGCCAGGGAGGCGCCCCCGCTGTGCACGAGGCGCGTGGGGAACAGGCCCTGCTCGCGGAGGGCCGTCGCGGCGGCGGCCTCGTCCCCGGCGTCGAGCACGCCGGTCACCGCGCCGCCGCGCGAGTCCAAGGCCTCGTAGCGGAAGT
>CALDQK010001191.1 GCA_937911525.1 uncultured bacterium | reverse complement strand
CGGCAGGTCGGGCTTCTCGAGCGCCCCCGTCTCGTCGAGAGGTCGCTCTGCCGCGGCGACGGGGCCCTCGGAGGAGGCGTCGCCCGGCGGCGGGAGCTCCAAGGCCGGCACGATCCCGGTCTCGCTGCTGGGGTCCCGCGCCTCCGCGGGCGCAGGGGCAGGTCCGCCCAGCAGTGCGAGGGCCTCCTCGGGCGAGAGGGGCTCGGGGACGTCGTCCTCGTCCTCGTCGCCGCGCGGCGCCGGGGCCACGGGGCGCGCAGGCGCCGGCGCGGGCGCCGGCGCCCGCGTCGGAGTCGGAGCCCGCTGCCCGCGGTCGGCCTCGATCATGGCCAGGGCTTCGGCCGGCGAGAGCGCCTCGTCGCCGAGGCCGAACTCGCTGGGGCCCGCCTCGGGCGTGCCCTGGGCTCCGTCGTCGCCCTCGCTCCCCTCCTCGTCGTCGTCCTCTTCCTCGGCGTCCACCCAGCTGGCCTCGGAGTCGTTGCCGACCCAGGAGGTGTCGTCGCTGTCGGCGTCGTCGACCCAGGTCTGGCCCTCTGAGTCGCTGCTGAGGGGGGCGAGGGGCGCCGCGCCGCGCAGGTCGGGGGGGATCGCGCCCATGTCGGAGGCGAAGGGGTCGGGGAGCAGCTGGCCGCTGGCTCCGCTCGGGGCCGCCGGAGTCGGGACGGGGGTGTGAGCCCCGGGCGAGAGGGCCGCGGCTCGCTGGAGGCAGTCGAGCAGCTCGGCCCTGAAGGCCGCCACGCTCGGGGGGCGGTCGCTGGGGTCGACGGCGGCGGCGCGACGAGCGAGGTCGCTCAGGTCGTCGGGGACCGCCGGCTCGAGGGCGACCGGCCCGGGCAGGGCCGCGACCTTGCGGCGCACGACGTCGTGCTGGCGGACGAGGTCGACCAGGGTCGGCCCGGGGTAGGGCGGCTGCCCGCAGAGGGCGACATGGAGGAGCACGCCGAGGGAGAACACGTCGGCGCGGGGGTCCGCGTGGTCGAGGCTCTCGAGCACCTCCGGCGCCACGCAGGGGAGGAAGCGGAAGCCCGGCCCGCGGGCGTCGAGGGGCGGCTCGCCGACGCCTTCGGCGAGGGCCAGGCCGAAGTCGCTCAGCCACACCTGGTTCTGGGAGTCGAGCTGCGCGGTCAGCATGCACAGGTCGCGGTGGACGACGCCGGCCTGGTGGATCGCCTCGAGGCGCGAGGCGAGCTGGGCCAGGCGCGCGGCGCGCTCCTCCAGGCTGCCGCTGCTGAGGTCGAAGGGGCGCAGGCCCTCGCGCGTGGCGCGGACCACGAACAGGTGCTCGGGGTCGAGCCGGCCCAGCCCCAGGGCGCGCAGCGCGCTCTCGGCGAAGCGCAGGCGCTGTCCGACGGCGACCTCGCGGGCGAGCGCTTCGCGCAGCTCCTCGGCCGAGTAGCCCGACGCGGCGATCACCTCCGCCCTGCAGGGGGTGCCGCTCTCCTGCTCCACCGCCAGGTAGACCTCACCCCGCCGGCTGCGCTCGACGTGGCGTCCCAGCCGGAAGCTCCCACCCAGGACCGTTCCTTCCTGGAGCCCCATGCCGAGACTGTCTCAAATTTCAGGCCAGGCGCGTCGCCGCTGGGGAGCTGAATAGCCCTCGGCCACCGTCCGACTCGAAGGGGCGCTGGGGAGCGCAGCGAGCGGGCGTTTGCGCCCGAGGGGTGTCACGGAAGAGCGACACGCGCCCACTCGGGCCCCGCTCGGCTCCGCTCAGCCGGGGTCGGCCGTGGCTTTGCGTGAGCTGGCGCGATCGTCTATGACGTGCGCTTCACGTCCCCAGGAAGGAAGAACCTTGAACAAGCTGGTCAGCGTCTGCGCGGCCCTCTCCCTGAGCGTCCTGCTCGGGTCCACGGCCTTTGCCTCCGACAAGAAGGCGATCGAGCTCTATCAGGAGGCAGTCAAGCACTGGCGCACCGACGCCAACAAGTGCGAGTCGCTGCTCCAGAAGGCGCTCGCCGAGACTCAACCCAAGCCCAAGGACATGAACAGCAAGGCGATCCGCGCCAACGTGCTCCTCGCCATGGGCCAGTTCTATCAGGGCAAGACGGGCGACTTCGACAACGCGATCAAGCACTACCGGATGGTGCTGCTCGAGAACGTGGGCGTGAACCACCCCAAGGTGACCAACATGAAGGCCCAGGCGCTCCTGAACCTGGGCACGATCTACTACTCGGTCAAGAAGGACATCGACGAGGCGGTCGTCAAGTTCAAGGACGCCCACAAGACCTACCCCACGGCCCAGACGGCCGACACGCTCAGCCAGATCCTGTTCCGTCAGGCGCGCGGGGCGAACATCACCGCGCCGAGCAAGAAGAAGAAGCTCGAGACCGCGCTCGCCCTCGCTCGCGAGGCGATCATGATCGACAAGAAGAACCCCAACAAGCGCAGCACCCCGGCGCTGCGCGCCAAGTACCGCCTGCAGCTCGTGATCTGCCTCGAAGCCCTCGACCAGAAGGACGAGGCCGCGAGCGAGTGGAAGTCGGTCGACCAGGGCAAGCTCGGTGACACGGCCCTCTATCAGCTCGCCCAGCTCGAGGCCCTCCGCGCGGCGAAGGCTGGCGAGGGCAAGGGCAGCAAGGCCGCCGAGAAGATCGCCGCCCTGCTGCGCAAGGCGATCAGCGAGAAGCTGCGCCCGGCGGCGCGCGCGCGCAACCAGCTGCGCTGGTTCATTCGCACCGAGGCGGACTTCGCTCCCTTCGTGAAGGACGAGAGCTGGCAGGACCTGACCAAGGACGAGCCCGAGAAGGGCTAAGGACCGAGTCAGCTCCGCGCTGCGCGACGACGAGCCGGTGGACCCTGGGTCCACCGGCTCGCTCTCTTTCGTCGCGTAGACTCAGCGCCCACTCTCAAGGAGGCCCCATGCGGCTGATCCCCCTACTCGTTCTGCTCACCAGCCTCGTCGCCTGCTCCTCGTCGGGAGGAGGCGCGGAGGAGGCGCCCCCGGCCGACACGAGCGAGCGCTCCCGCCCCGCCGAGCCGGCGCAGTCCGAGGACGGCGTGCCCTTGGTGCGCGCCCCTGCGCCCAGCGCTCCCCGCGAGGCCAGCGCCTACCCGCAGGCCGTCCGCGACGCGACCTGCAAGGTCGCCATGGGCAACGTGCGCGCGGACCAGAGCGACGAGGAGGCCCGCTTGCTGCAGGCCTTCAGCGAGGGCGTCGACGGAGTGCTGCAGGTCCGCGCCAGCGGCGCGGCCGCCAAGATCGAGCTGACCCTGAAGCTCAGCAACGAGACGATCGGCCCAGGCGACCCCGGAGCGGACAACCGCGCCGTCTCGGGCAAGGTGCGCGGGGTCGCCACGGCGACCTGGTCCGGCGCCGACGGCAACCAGGTGCAGGCGTCGCTCGAGCTGGTCCAGCCCTTCACCACCATGGGGCGGTCCTCCATGCGCGAGCACCTCGCCAAGACCCTGGGTGAGGGGCTGAGCGACGCGCTGCTGCAGAAGCTGGCCGCTCGCTAGCCGAGAGTCTACGTCCATGTCGAGCGAAGCCTTCCTGCACCGGCTCGTGGTGCGATTCCACGAGATCGACCGGGCCGGGATCGCCTACTTCACGCGCGCCTACGAGTACTGCCACGCCGCCTTCGAGGAGATGCTCGTAGCGGCGCTCGGCGTCGACCTCGAGCGCTTCTTCAGCGAGTCCGAGTGGATGCTGCCCCTCGTCCACTCGGAGGCCGACTACCTGGCGCCGATGCGGATCTCGGATCGGCTCGTGGTCGAGCTGCGGATCGAGCGCCTGGGCCAGAGCTCGGTCACCTTCGCCTATCGGATCGCGGGCGAGGACGGCGTGGAGCGGGCTCGGGTGCGCCTGGTGCACGCATGCATTTCGCGCGCGGACTTCAAGAAGCGCCCCCTGCCCGAGTCCTTAGTGGAAGGCGTGAGGCGACTTGGGTTGGTTGGAGATGACGATTGACGGCGGGCGCGGACGCGCTATCCTCTGCCCCTCAACGGCGCGCGGTAGAGCAGCCAGGTAGCTCGTCGGGCTCATAACCCGGAGGTCGCAGGTTCGAATCCTGCCCGCGCTAAAGAGAAGAGAAACGGGAACCTTCCCGAATCAGCCCAGCTCCACGAGCTGGGCTGATTTCTTTGGTTGCTGATCTCCTTGGTTCTGAGGGGTCGCTGCTCGAGCGCGCGCGCCAAGCGCCCGAGGGGTCCTTGATACGGGCCCGGGCGTATGCACAATCTCCCCTCCCCTTTACAGGAGGCTCCCCATGACCCGTCGCGAGCTCTTGATCGCGAGCGCCCTGCTCGTCTCCGCACTCACCGGCTGCCCGGTCGAAGGTGGCGGCAAGGACGGCGGCGGCGGCGACTACGCCAAGATCGTCGGCGGGGACGGCGTGTTCAGCCCCGACTACGTGCGCCTCGCCGAGGGCGCGGCCGAGGGCAGCTTCATCATCACGCCCTACGTCAACGACGTGGAGTCGCCCGCGATCAAGGCCTTCTCGGAGAGCTTCAACAAGAAGTTCTCGACCGACCCCGACGCCTGGGCCGCGCTGACCTACGACGCGGTCGGGACCATGGCCAAGGCGATCGAGACCTCCATGGGCGACGGGAACCCCGAGCGCAAGGCCGTGCGCGACGCCCTGGCCGCCATGAGCGACGCCGAGTCTGGCTACAACGGCGTGACCGGCGTGACCTACTTCGACGAGAACGGCGACTGCAAGAAGCCCGCGATCATCGCCGAGGTCAAGCAGGGCAAGCTGGTCAAGGCCGCGCTCCAGCTGAGCGAGGGCAAGAGCGACGCGACCGCGGCCGCCGTCGAGGGCGGCCAGGCCGCCGCGGGCGAGCCGATCGTGATCGGCGTGGCGGGCCCCTTCACCGGCCAGCTGCAGAAGTTCGGCGAGATGATCAAGAACGGCGCGACCCTCAAGATGGAGGAGCTCAACGCCAACGGCGGGATCAAGGGCCGCCCGATCCAGATCAAGTGGGGCGACGACGAGGGCAACAACTCCAAGGCCGCCAACGTCGCCAACGACTTCTCCGCCGACCCGGCCCTGGTCGGCGTGGTGGGCCACTTCAACTCGACCTGCTCGCTCGCGGCCAAGCCCGTCTACAAGAACGCGGGGATCCCCGCGATCTCGCCCGGCTCGACCAACGTCAAGGTCTGCGAGGGGTCGGACTTCTACTTCCGCAACCTCTACCGCGACGACTTCCAGGGCTACATCATCGCCGACTTCGTCGCCGAGAAGCTCAAGAACAAGAAGGTCGTCGTGTTCTACGACAACGACGACTACGGCACCGGCCTCAAGAACTTCTTCGTCGAGCGCGCCAAGGCCAAGGGCCTCGAGGTGCTCGAGACGATCGAGTACAACCGCGAGTCGACCACCGACTACACGCCGCTGGTGACCAAGGCCAAGTTCAAGCTGCCCGAGGTGATCTTCGTGGCGGGCCTCTACAACGAGGCCGCCCTGATCGCGAAGGCCTGCAAGAAGGCCGGAATCACCAACTAGCCCCTGTAGCGGTAGCGCATGAGCCCAGAAGTCCTCAAGTTCCTCGAGCTCTCGATCAACGGGCTCAACACGGGGATGCTCTATGGGCTGATCGCCATCGGCTACACGATGGTCTACGGCATCATTCAGCTGATCAACTTCGCCCACGGCGAGGTCTGCATGCTGGGTGCCATGTTCACCTTCACCCTGGTGGGGGTGTTCTTCGACCCGAGCGCTCAGCACATCCCCACCCTGGCCTTCGTGTTCTTCGTCACGCTGGCTGCGGTCGGGGACGGCGCCTTCGGGATCGGGCTGGACGCGGTGGCCTACAAGCCGCTCCGCGGCAGCTCACGCCTCTCGGCGCTGATCACCGCGATCGGGATGAGCCTCCTGCTCCAGAACCTGACGGTCATGATCTGGAAGGCCGGCGCCAAGACGGTCAAGACGCCCGAGTGGTTCTCCAGCCCCGTGTTCCAGATCGGCTCGGGCCGCTTGAGCGTCAAGATCCAGGCCTTCGACCTCGGGATCTGGGTGATCACCCTGGCGGCCATGGGGGCGCTCTACTTCCTGGTCCGCAAGACGCGCTTCGGCATGGCCATGCGCGCCTGCGCCCAGAACCCGACCGCCGCCTCGCTGATGGGCATTCGCCTGAACCGGATCGTGGCCTCGACCTTCTTCATCGGCTCGCTCCTCGGCGCCGTGGGCGGAATCGCGGTCGCGATCAAGAAGGGCAGCTTCGACTACCAGATCGGCCTCTACGTGGGCGTGGTCGCCTTCGCCGCCGCCGTCCTGGGCGGGATCGGGAGCATCCCCGGCGCCATGCTCGGCGGACTGATCATCGGCGTCGCCGAGGCCTGGGCAGCCGGCTACCTGTCCGAGATCAGCCACCCCTTCTCCAACGGCACGATCAGCACGGGCTACAAGGAGGCCGTCGGCTTCCTGGTCCTGATCCTGATCATCCTGCTCCGCCCACAAGGACTCCTGGGTAGCAGAGGGGGGGATCGCGCATGAAGAAGGAGACGCGCTTCTTCCTGATCTTCCTGGCGGGGCTCTTCGCGCTGCCCTTCGTGACGAAGATCCTCGGCGCGCAGCTGTGGGCGCAGACCGTCTCGGTCGGCTCCTACTGCCTGATCTACCTGGTCGCCGCCCAGGCGCTCAACGTCCAGGTCGGCATGACCGGGCTGCTCAACCTGGGCCCGATCGCCTTCGTGGGGATCGGCGCCTACACGGGCGCCCTGCTGCTGACCCTCAAGACCTCGAGCGGCAGCCTGGCGCTGGTGTCCTTCTACGCCTCGATCCTGCCCGAGCTGAGCGGTCACGCCCGCTGGATCTTGTTCTTCCTCGACCCGAACTTCCTCGCCTACCTGACGGTGGCGCCCTTCGCGGTCGTGATGGCGATCCTGCTCAGCCTCTTGATCGGGCTGCCGACCCTCAAGCTCACCGGCGACTACTTCGCGATCGTGACCCTGGGCTTCGCGCAGATCTTCTACCTGATCGTCAAGAACGAAGCCTGGCTGACCAAGGGCGCCTTCGGCGTGAAGGACATTCCGCCCCTGTTCAGCTTCTGCACCGGGCCGGACAAGATCGAGTTCTTCGAGAAGACCGCCCACTACTTCTTCGGGATCGCGGTCCTGGCGCTCAGCCTCTACGTGATCGTGCGCCTGCGCGACTCCTACCTGGGGCGCTCGCTGCTGGCCGTGCGCGACGACGAGCTGGCCGCCCAGAGCAACGGCGTCAACGTCGCCAAGGCACGCCTGGTCTCGTTCACGGCCTTCAGCGGGCTGGCGGCGCTCTGCGGGCTGGTGCTCGTGGCCCGCAACAAGTTCCTCTCCCCGAGCGACCTCAACTTCTGGGAGTCGATCCTCTACCTCTGCTGCGTGGTGCTGGGCGGCATGGGCTCGGTCCGCGGCGTCCTGGTCGGCGCGCTCGTCCTGGGCGCCCTGGGCGAGGTGATGCGGATCGTGCTCCCCAAGGTCTCGCTCGCGACCGGCTTCGATATCCCGCTTCAGATCCGCTACGTGCTCTTCGGCGTGATCCTGATCCTGGTGATGCGCTACAAGCCCAACGGGCTCTTCCCGGCCGCTGACGACGAGGCCGGCCGCGGAGAGGAGGGCTTGCCCAACCACCGCGACGTGGAGCCCAAGCTCTTCACCCTGGCGAAGGGGGCGTCGGCGTGACGGCGATCCTCGAGCTGCGCGGGCTGACCAAGCACTTCGGCGGCGTGAAGGCCGTCCAGGGCGTCGACATGAAGGTCGAGGAGGGCTCGATCACGGCCCTGATCGGCCCCAACGGCGCGGGCAAGACGACCTGCTTCAACATGATCACCGGGCACTACATTCCGACCGCGGGCGACCTGATCTACCGCGGCCTGAAGGAGGAGTGCTCGCTGATCGGCTGCGGCGCCGACGAGATCGCCAAGAACCGGATCGCGCGCACCTTCCAGAACATTCGCCTCTGCCCCGAGCAGACGGTGCTCGACAACGTGCGGATCGGCTTCCACACCCAGCGCCAGTCGCGGCCCTGGGACGTGCTCTTGAACACCAAGCGCTACCGCGAGGAGGAGGCGGTCATGACCGCCTCGGCGCGGGCGGTGCTCGAGTTCGTGGGCATGAAGCCGACCGAGGAGAACGGGCTCGAGGCCCTGCTCTCGGACTCGCTCCCCTACGGCGACAAGCGGCGGCTCGAGATCGCGCGGGCCCTGGCGAGCAACCCGGCCTTGCTGCTCCTCGACGAGCCCGCGGCCGGCATGAACCCGCAGGAGACCGAGGTCCTGATGGACCTGATCCGCAAGACCCGCGCCGCGGGCGTAACGGTGCTCCTGATCGAGCACGACATGAAGCTGGTCATGGAGATCAGCGACCACGTGGTCGTGCTCGACCACGGCGAGAAGATCGCCGAGGGCGCGCCCGCCGAGGTCCAGAAGGACCCCGCCGTGATCGCGGCCTACCTCGGTCAGGAGGAGGGCGAACGCGCCAGCCAGCGCCTCAAGGCCCTCAGCGAGTCCCAGGCCGAAGCTGCCGAGGCCGACGAACCGGATAAGGCCGAGGCCGAGGCGGAGGCCCCCGAGGGCGAGGGCGAGGAGCCGAAGGCCGAGGCCGAGGAGGGCTCGTCGTGAGCGAGCCGCTGATCGAGTTCAAGGGCGTCAAGACCGGCTACGGGCACATGGAGGTCCTGCACGGGATCGACCTGAGCGTCACGGCCGGCGAGATCGTGACCCTGATCGGCAGCAACGGCGCCGGCAAGACCACGACCCTCATGACCCTCTCGGGCGTGAACAAGGTGTGGGAGGGCGAGATCCGCTACGCCGGGGAGTCGCTCAACCCCGTGCCGCCCCACGAGATCGTGGCGCGCGGGATCTGCCACGTGCCCGAGGGTCGACAGGTGTTCCGCGACCTGACCGTGAAGGAGAACCTGATCCTCGGCGCCTATCTGCGCAATGACGAGGAGGGGATCCAAAAGGACCTCCGCCACATCAACGAGCTGTTCCCGATCCTCGAGGAGCGCCAGGGCCAGCTCGGCGGCACCCTCTCGGGCGGCGAGCAGCAAATGCTCGCGATCGGGCGCGCGCTGATGGGACGCCCCAAGGTGCTGCTCCTCGACGAGCCCAGCCTGGGCCTCGCGCCGCTGATCGTGAAGGACATCTTCGAGACGGTCCAGCGGATCAACAAGGAGGAGGGCATGACCGTCCTCCTGGTCGAGCAAAACGCCAACCTGGCGCTCCAAATGGCCGACCGGGCCTACGTGATCGAGACCGGCCGGATCACCCTCAGCGGTGACGCCAAGGAGCTCGCGAACGACCCCAAGGTCCGCGAGGCCTACCTCGGCGGCGAGTAGCCGGGACGCTGGCGGCCTGACGCGGGAGCGCCTCAGCGGAGCGCTGCAGCGTTTGACGGGAGGGTCCGCTCAGATCACGCCCGGCCACTCCGCGCCGACCTCGGCGTAGGTGGCCGCGAGGCGGCTGAGGAGCTCTGGATCCAGAGGGCCAGCGGCGGCTGCGTCGCAGGCGGCCCCGAGGTGTCCCGGGCTCTTCGTCCCCACGAGGACCACGTCGACCTCGGGCTGCCAGGCGGCGAAGCGGATCAACGCGTCACACACGCTGGCGCGCTCCTGGCCCAGCTCCTCGCTCAGCCCCAGCGCCTGCCAGCGACGGCGATACTCGGCCCGGTCGGGTCCGTCCTCGGGGTGGGGCTCCGCGAGCGCGCCGCTCGCGAGCGCGCGCTTGGCCAGGACCTCGACCCCGCGCTCCTTGGCGCGCGGGAGCACCGCCGAGAGCGCGCGCCGATCGACGGGGCTGACCGAGGTCTGGACCACGTCGAACACGCCCGAGTCGACGGCCCACTCCAGCGCCTCGCCCTGGCCCGAGTAGGCGATCTTGGCCACGCGCCCGCGCACCCGCGCGTCCACCAGCGCCTCGACGACCCCGCGCCCGACGAGGACCTCGAGCGGACAGGAGTGGAGGTGGACCACGTCCAGCACGTCGCGCCGCAGCCGGCGCCGGGCCTGCTCGACGCCCTCGCGAATGCAGCGCGAGGTCCAGTCTTCGACGCCAGGCACGGCGTAGCCGACCTTGGTCGAGACCCGCAGCTCGGGGCGCGCCTCCGCGAAGCGCCCGATCCGCTCCTCGCTGGCGCCGTAGCTCGGCGCGGTGTCCACGAGGGTCACCCCGCGCTCGAGGGCGAAGGCCAACAGGCCCGCGGCGTCCTGCTCGGAGAGGGAGTCTGCCCCCAAGGGCCCGCCGCCCAGCGCGATCTCAGCGGGGCCTGGGCGGGCGGCGCTCACCAGCTAGGAGATCCCGAGCGCGCCCAGGATCCGAGAGGTGATCTCGTCGACGCTGCCGACGCCGTCGATGTGGTGCACGGTCACGCCCTTGCTCTCGAGGTGCGGGACGCAGGGAGCCGTGTGCTCCTCGTAGACCACGAGGCGATTGTTGACCGTCTCGGGGTCCTTGTCGTCGCCGCGGCCCTGCTCGTCGGCCCGCTTGGCGAGCCGCGCGCGGACCACGTCGCCGGGGACGTCGATCGCGACGACGGCGCTCAGCTCCTTGCCGAGATCGCTGAGGATCGTCAGCAGCTCGTCGGCCTGGCTCACGTTGCGGGGGTAGCCGTCGAGGAGCACGCCGGTGGCGACGTCTTCGCGGCCGAGGCGCTCGCGGACCATGGCGTCCGTGATCGAGTCGGGGACGAGCTGGCCGGCGTCGAGCAGCTGCTGGACCTTGACCCCCAGCTCGGTCTGACGCGCCTTGTGGTCCCGGAACATGTCGCCGGTCGAGACGTGGGGGACCGAGAGGGCGTCCTTCAGGCGCGCGGCCTGAGTGCCCTTACCGCAGCCAGGGGGACCGAAGAGAGCGACGAACTTCATGCTGCCTCCGCAGTTAAGGGCGCCATGGTAAGGGCTCACGAGGGCCCTGCAACGGGCATGTAGGGCTGACTCCCGTGCCCGGGCCCGTGCCCGCGCCCGAAAGGAAGAGCAAGAGGAGCTGTCGCAAACAGCCAAAGCTCCTTCGCGTTCTTGAGCTGGAACGGGGAAGACTCGAAAACTGGAGAGCGCGGTGGCTGCTCGGCGGAGCTGCCCTCTTCGAGTTTTCCAATTTTCACCGTTCATTGTCTCGACAGAGAGGCAGCTGTCGCTCTTGCGGCAGCTTC
>CALDQK010001190.1 GCA_937911525.1 uncultured bacterium | reverse complement strand
CCGCCGCTCCGGCGGCGGCGCCCGCTCGGGCTGTCCTCGACGACGACGGCGAAGAACTGCCCCCGCGCCGCCGCGGCGGCGGAGGCGGCGGCGGCAAGCGGCGCCGGAGCAAGGCCGAGCTCGACCGCCTCTACCGCGAGTAGGGCTCCGTCTGAAGGACCCCGCCTGCGAGGACGAGCGCTTCATGGCGCGGGCCCTGGCGCTGGCAGCCCGGGGCGACTATCGCGTCGGGCGCAACCCGCGCGTGGGGGCCGTCCTCGTGCGCGAGGGACGCGTCCTGGCGGAGGGCTTCCACGCCGAGAGCGGCGGTCCGCACGCCGAGGCCGCCTGCTTCGCGGCGCTGCCGGAGGGCGCCTCGGCGGCTGGCGGGACGCTCTACGTGACGCTCGAGCCCTGCGGGCCCTTCCCAGGCAAGCGGACGCCTCCCTGCGTCGAGGCCGTCCTCTCCCACCAGCTGGCGCGGGTCGTGGTGGCGAGCGCGGACCCGCACCCCGCGATGGGCGGCGAGTCCTTGCGCCGCCTGCGTGAGGCGGGGGTCGAGCTGCGGGTCGGCGTGCTGGAGGCCGCCGCGCGCCGGCTCAACGGCCCCTTCTTCAAGGCGCAGCGCGGCGTCGGGTTGCCCTACCTGACCGCCAAGTGGGCCATGAGCCTCGACGGCAAGATCGCCTGCCGCACGGGCCACTCGCAGTGGATCTCGGGCGAGGCCGCCCGCGAGGAGGTTCACCGCCTGCGCGGAGAGGTCGACGCGATCGCGGTCGGGATCGGGACCGCCCTCGCGGACGACCCGCGCCTGACCCGCCGCGGCGTCCCCGGCGGTGACCCCCTGCGGATCGTGTGCGACAGCCGGGCCCGCCTGCCGCTCACGAGCAAGCTGGTCCAGAGCGCGGGCGAGACGCCGCTGCTGGTGGCCGTGCGCGAGGACGCACCGGCGGCGCGTTGCGCGGCCCTCCGCGCGGCCGGCGCCGAGGTCCTCGCCTGTCCGCCCGCGGGAGACCACCTCGACGTCGCCGCGCTCCTGGCTGCCCTGGGTGCGCGCGACCTGCGCCAGGTGCTGGTCGAGGGCGGCGGCGGCCTCCTGGCCAGCCTCTTCGCCGCCGGCCTCGTCGACCGGGTCCAGTGCTACCTGGCGGGCCGGATCCTGGGCGGCGCCTCAGCTCCCACGCCGGTGGCGGGCGCGGGCGTCGAGCGCGTGGAGCTGGGCGCGCGGGCCGTGCACCTCGAGAGCCGGCCGGTGGGCGAAGACGTGCTGATCGAGGCCTTCCTGCGCGCCTACTGAACGCGGCCCCGCCGACGAGCCGCGAACATGCGTCCGCTGCGGGCGTCGAGGTCGACCTGGCCGAGGGCGTCGCGGACGGCCACCGACAGGGTCGTGGGCGAGGTAGCCGGAGCGAAGCGCAAGACCGGCAGCCCAGCGGGGACGCTGGTGGGGTAGTCCACGACCAGGAGGGTCGGCAGGATCTGCTCCAGGAGCCGCTCGAGCTCCGCTGGTCGGGTCAGCGCCGTGACCAATCCGCGCGGCTCGACCACCTCGCGAACCGAGCGGACCAGCTCGACTCGGTTCTCCGAGCGGGACAAACAGAGCAACACGAGCAGCATGTCCTCGTTTGTCGCCAAGATCGCGGCTCTCGTGAATCATCAACCCTGATGACACGGGGCCGGGGCGTCTAGAGAGGCTCTACCAAGGCACTCCCGCCGCCCCGCCAGCTCTCTTCGTCCGTCCAGTCCACCCGGAGGGGGGTCAAGGCCACGTAGCCCCCTTCGACCGCGATCAGGTCGTCGTGCTCGGCCTCGCCCTTGAAGGGGCCCGAGCCTCCGAGCCAGTAGTAGGGGCGTCCGCGGGGGTCCTCGCGCCGCTCGTAGACGTCGTCGAGGGAGGCCAGGCTCTGGCGGCACCAGCGCAGGCCCGCCAGCGCCTCATAGGGACCCGGCGGGACGTTGACGTTCAGCAGCACCCCGCGCGGGAGGGGCTGGGCGAGGAGGCGCTCGGCCAGGGTCCGGGTCACCCGGGCCGCGGCGCTGTAGTCGCAGTCGCGATACTGGCAGAGCGAGACCGCCATGGCGGGGATTCCCTGCAGGCAGGCCTCCTTGGCCGCGGCCACGGTGCCCGAGTAGTGCACGAGGATCCCGCCGTTGGTGCCCTGGTTGATCCCGCTCACGACCAGCTCCGGCGGCGACTCCACCAGCTGGTTCAAGGCCAGCTTGACGCAGTCGACGGGCGTCCCTGGGACGCGGTATCCCGGCCGCTCCCGGAGGCGATTGGCCCGCAGGGGGGTCTCGAGGGTGATCGCGTGGGCCTGACCGCTCTGCTGCTGAGCCGGGGCCACGACCGTGACCTCACCCAGCTCGCAGAGCGCCTCGTAGGCCGCGATCAGCCCGGGGGCGTCCGCCCCGTCGTCGTTGGCGAGCAGGATGTGGGTCACGCGCGCTGTCCTGCCAGGTGAGCCATGGTGGCGGGGTCCTCGGCGGCGCGGTCGTAGACGACTCGCCCGCCGACGACGGTGTAGATCGCGCGTCCGCGGACCGTCTCCCCCACGAAGGGCGTGTTCTTGGAGTGGCTGCGGAAGTCGTCTCGAATCGCGTACTCGTGCTCGAGGTCGAGCACGCTCACGTCGCCCGGGCTGCCGGGCTCGAGGGTCCCGCTCTGCAGGCCGAGGATCCGCGCCGGCGCGGTCGAGAGCAGCTCGACCAGCCGCTTGAGCGGCAGCCCGCGCTCCTTGACCAGGCGCGTGACGGCGATCGGCAGCAAGGTCTCGACGCCGATCACACCGGGAGGCGCCTCCTGGAACTCGACCTCCTTCTTCTCGCGCGAGTGGGGCGCGTGGCCCGAGCAGAGAGCGTCGACCGTGCCGTCCTCGATCGCGTCGAGGAGCGCGTTGAGGTCGGCCTGGGTCCGCAGGGGGGGATCGACCTTGTAGTGCGGGTCGAAGCTGCGCACGGCCTCGTCGGTCAGCGAGATGTGGTGCGGGGTCACCGCGCAGGTCACCGGCAAGCCCTCGGCCTTGGCGGCGCGGACCTGCGCGAGCGAGCCGCGCACCGAGAGCTGCGCGAAGTGCAGCCGCGCGCCGGTCAGGCGGGCCAGCGCGATGTCGCGGTTGACCGCCACCTCCTCCGAGGCCGCGGACTTGCCCGAGAGCCCGAGGGTCAACGAGGTCAGGCCGGCGTGCATTACGCCGCCCTTGGCGAGGTCGGCGTCCTCGGCGTGCACGATCACGGGGCGATCGAGCATGCGCGCGTAGAGCATGCCGCAGCGGAGGACCTCAGCCGAGCGGACCGGCTGGTCGCCGTCGGAGAAGGCGACCGCCCCGCCGCGGACCAGCCCCTCCAGCTCGGCGAGGGACTCGCCCTTGCGCCCGCGGGTCAGCGCGCCGATGGGGTGGATCCAGGCGCGCCCGGCCCGCTTGCCCTGCAGGACCTGGAACTCGGCGGCCGCCTCGTCGTCGACGACGGGCTGGGTCGAGGGGAGGACCGCCACGCTGGTGATCCCGCCGCGCACGGCGGCCGCGCTGCCGGAGGCGATCGTCTCGTCGGCCTCGCGCCCGGGCTCGCGGAAGTGGACGTGCATGTCGATCAGGCCAGGGGTCACCACGTAGCCCTTGGCGTCGATCACGCGCTCGTAGTCGCGCTGCCCGCGCAGGTCCGGCGCGACCGCGCGCACCTTGCCGTCGACGAGCAGCACGTCGAGCTCGCCGTCGACGCCGCGCGCGGGGTCGACCACGCGCCCGCCCGCGATCAAGAGCTCGCTCATGAGGCACCTCCGCTGGGCAGCGCCGCCTGCTCGGTCGAGTGCTGCTCCTTCTGAGCCCGCTCCTTGGCGGCCGTGACGAGGAAGAGCACGGCCATGCGCACCGCGAGGCCCGAGGCGACCTGGTTCAGGATCACCGAGTTGGGGCCGTCGGCGACCTCCGGGGTGATCTCGACCCCGCGGTTGAGGGGGCCGGGATGCATGACCAGCACGTCCTTCTTGGCGCGCTTCATGCGCTTCTCGTTGAGCGCGAAGCGGCGCGAATATTCGACCAGGGAGGGGAAGTTCAGGTGCCCCTGCCGCTCGCGCTGGATCCGCAGCATGTTGATCACGTCGATCTCGGGCAGGACCTCGTCGAGGTCGTGGCTGACCTCGGCGCCCAGCTCGCGGAACCTGCCCGAGACGAGGGTCGGAGGGCCGACGAGGGTCACCTTTGCGCCCAGGGTCTTGAGCGCGAAGAGGTTGCTGCGCGCGACGCGCGAGTGGCCGATGTCGCCCACGATCGCCACGTGCAGCCCCTCGATCTTGCCGCGCGCCTCGCGGATCGTGTGGCAGTCGAGCAGGGCCTGGGTCGGGTGCTCGTGGGCCCCGTCGCCGGCGTTGACCACCGAGCCCTCGAGGTGGCGCGCGAGCACGTGCGGGGCGCCTGGCGCCTTGTGGCGGACCACGAACACGTCGACGCCCATGGCCTCGATGTTGCGGGCGGTGTCGATCAGGGTCTCGCCCTTGCTGGTCGAGCTGCCCGACTTGGTGAAGGAGAGCACGTCGGCGCTCAGCCGCTGGGCCGCCAGCGAGAACGAGAGCCGGGTCCGGGTCGAGTCCTCGTAGAAGAGGTTGGCGACCACGCGCCCGCGCAGGGTCGGCACCTTGCGGATCGAGCGGGTGCTGATCTCCGAGAAGCCGCGCGCCGTGTCGAGGACGGCGGTCAGCTCCTCGGCGCTGAGGTCCTCGAGCCCGAGCAGGTGCCGCCGGGTCCAGGCCAAGGTCTCACGTCCGGCGCGGCTCACTGGGTCACCTTGACGCCGTCGCTCCCGTCCAGCTCGGTCACACTCACCTCCACGCGCTCGGAGCGCTGAGTCTCCACGGTCTGGCCGACGTAGTCGGCGGCGAAGGGCAGCTCGCGGTGGCCGCGGTCCACGAGGACCGCCAGCTCGATCCGGGCTGGCCGGCCCAGGGCGAAGAGGGCGTCGATGGCCGAGCGGGTCGTGCGTCCGGTGAAGAGCACGTCGTCGACCAGGACCACCCGCAGCCCGTCGAGCGGGAAGTCGATCTCGGTGGCGTGGACCACGGGCTGGTCCGCGATGAGGCTCAGATCGTCGCGATAGAGGGTGATGTCGAGGGAGCCCACCCGGGGCGAGAGCTTGGCCAGGCGTCCGGCCAGGCGCTCGGCGAGAGGGACCCCTCGCCGCCGGATCCCGATCACGGCCAGGTCCTCGCCGTGCGGGCGGGCAGCGATGGCAGCCGCCAAGCGGTCCAGCGCCTCCTCGACGCCCTTGGCGTCCAACACGTTGCGCTCGCTCACGCCCCCATCCTTCCTCTTGGGCGGGACCTTACGCGATGGGTAGGATGCCCGCGAGTCGAAGAGGCGGGAAGCTCTCACGCCGCTGCTGCGTTGACCCCTCTGGCCGCCTCGTCCCCTTCCCACCCAGCCTGGAGAACGCATGTTCGCTCGCTCACTCCTCCCCTGCCTGCTGCTGGCCCTCGTCTGCGGCGGCCCCCTCGGGGCTCAGGAGGATCCCCTCGACGACCCCCTGGACGGGCCGGTCGAGCCAGGGACGAGCGAGCCCGAGCCGGAGCGGGTCAAGGCGAGCCTGGTGCGGGAGCGAGAGCACCTGGCCCCGGGCGAGACCCACTGGATCGGCGTTCGGCTGCAGATCGTGCCCGAGTGGCATATCTACTGGCTCAACCCGGGCGACGCGGGGGTCCCGACCGAGATCACGCTCAAGGGGCTCCCCAAGGGGGTCCGCGCGGGCGTGACCCAGTGGCCTGGGCCCCACGCCTACGAGCAGGCGGGCCTGGCCTCCTTCGCCTACGAGGGCGAGGTCACGGCCCTGATCCAGCTCCGGGTGGGCAAGGACGTGGCGCCTGGGACGAAGATCCCGCTCGAGATCAGCGCCGAGTGGCTGGTGTGCAAGGAGGCCTGCGTGCCGGGGGCCGCGACCCTGCGGGCGACCCTCGAGGTCCAGGCCCAGCCTGGGGCCGAGCGGAAGGCCGACTCGAAGGTGATCGCCGCGGCGCGCGCGCTCCTGCCCCGGCCGCTCCCGCAGGGGGTGCGGGTCGAGCTGAAGGGGCGGACTCTGGAGGTCCACGCGGAGGGGGCGAGCGAGCTGCGCTACTTCCCCCTCGTGCCGAGGGACCACGCTCCCGGCCTGACCGGCCTCGTGAGCAAGGGGGCGAAGTTCTCGGTCCAATACCCCCCCGCCGCGCTCAAAGCCAAGCAGATCAAGGGCCTGCTCGCGCTCACGCGCGAGGGTCACACCACGTATCACTGGATCTCGGCGTCGCCTCCGGGCGCCGAGTCGGCCGCCAAGAGCAAGTCTTGAGCGCGCCGCACTTTCGGAGGAAGGAAGACCCAGGAGCTTCAATGCGTACGTCTTTCACTCTCGCGGCCGCCGCCATGCTGGCGCTGACCGCGGGTCTGGTCACCTCGGACGTCCAGGCCAAGGACGAGCCGGTCGCCAAGGTTGGCGAGAAGGCCCCCGATTTCACCCTCAAGACCCTCGACGGCAAGGAGGTCTCGCTCAGCAAGCTGCTCGCCGAGAAGAAGATCGTCGTGATCGAGTGGTTCAACCCCGGCTGCCCCTTCGTGGTCAAGCACCACGAGCGCTTCCCGACCATGGCGAACCTCTACAAGAAGTACTGCAAGGGCGACGACGCCAAGGTGACCTGGGTCGCGATCAACAGCGGCGCCAAGGGCAAGCAGGGCCACGGCGTGGAGCTGAACAAGAAGGCCAAGGCCAAGTGGAAGATCGAGTATCCGATCCTGCTCGACGAGTCGGGCAAGGTCGGGCGGATGTACGGCGCGCGGACCACGCCGCACATGTACGTGATCGACGCCGAGGGCAAGCTGCGCTACGCCGGCGCGATCGACGACGTCCGCAACCCGCGCAAGCTGGGTGAGGTGAACTACGTCGCCAACGCGCTCGACGCCGTGCTGGCGGGCAAGGACGTGGAGAAGACCTCGACCAAGCCCTACGGCTGCAGCGTCAAGTACGCGCCCCAGAACTAGCTCGGGGCTGCGAGTCCAACCCACGCACGGGGCAGGCGCGAGCGCCTGCCCCGCTTGCGTTGGTTCGAGTCAGCGTCGCCCGCTCTCGACCTCGGCGGCCCTGCTCGACTCGAGAGGAGCGACGGGGGCCGGTCCGAGCTGACGGGTGCGCACGAGCAGCTTGCGCGGCGCTTCGGTGACCACCCCGTCTTCGCTCACGATCCTGACCCGGTCGCCGCGGTAGCTGAAGCGCCCCACGAAGACCCGCTCCCCAGCGAGGGTGACCTCCATTCGGGGTGCGGCGAGCTCCGCGCTGGTGACGGGGGCCAGGTCACGCTCGCTGGGGTCGACCTCGATTCGCTCCGCGACGCGGAGCAAGCCGTAGGCGAAGGCGGCGACGAGGAGTCCTGCGCCGACCCACACGCCGATCCCAGCCGAGCGCCGGACCCGGTTCTTCTGCACGTTCTGTTCGAGCGCGCGGTTGGCCCGCTCGATCAGGGGGACCATGCTCATGGCCTGGGCGGGCGGAGGCAGCTGGGCGCGGACCTCCTCCAAGGCCTCGCGCATGGCCTCGGCGCTCTCGTAGCGCTGCATGGGCTCCTTCGAGAGCGCCTTGAGCACGACCGCGTCGAGCTCCTCGGGCATTCCTGGCCGGCGTCGGCTGGGGGGATCGGGTTCGGCCTCGAGGTGCAAGCGCAGCAGCGCGACGGGCGTCTCTGCCTTGAAGGGCAGGGTGCCGGTGAGCAGCTCGTAGAGCACCACGCCCATGGAGTAGAGGTCGCTCTCGACCCGCGCGTCGAGTCCTCGCGACTGCTCGGGGGAGGCGTAGGCCGGGGTCCCGAGCAGGGTCTGGCTCATGGTCTGGCGGACCTGGTCCACGGCGCGCGCGAGGCCGAAGTCACAGAGCCGGACTTGTCCCTGGGCGTCGACGAGCAGGTTGGCGCACTTCACGTCGCGGTGGAGCACGCCGTTCTGGTGCGCCGCCGCGAGTCCCTCCAGCGCGTCGCACACGATCCGCAGCGCCTCGCTCGGCTCGAGCCTCCCCAGCTCGAGCAGCACCTCGGCCAGGTTTCGCCCCGCCACGAGCTCCATGGCGAAGTAGCTCCGCTCGCCGTCGTCCCGCAGCTCGCAGAGCGGCGCCACGATCCGCGGGTGCGCGATCTGCTGCAGCACGGTCAGCTCGCGCGCGAAGCGCTTCAGCCCCGCCGGCGACCCCCGCATTTGCTCGCCCAGCACCTTGAGCGCGACGCGTTCGCCGTAGCGCCGCACGTCCTCGGCCAGATAGACGACCCCAAAGCCGCCAGAGCCGAGCCGCGCGAGGATTCGATACTCTCCAAGCTGTTCGCCAATCACGCGGCCAAGTCTAGCCCCCAGGCGCGGCGAGGTCCGACTCCGAGGAGCGGACACACCACCGCGAGCTGACGGGCCCTGCTTGCGCTTCGCCAGGGCTTCATGTCCGTCAGCGCCCGGCCGAGGGCGTAGAGCAGGAGGTGCATGCTCTCCAGGGA
>CALDQK010001189.1 GCA_937911525.1 uncultured bacterium | reverse complement strand
CCTGATCGAGCCCGCCTGCATGCTGCCGTTGATCCCAGCCTTTCCGATCGCGCTCCTCGTCGCCGCTCTCGGCGCCGAGGGCAAGGCTTCGGGCGGCGGCTCAGCTCCCCGCGACGCCCCCCACGAAGGCGGCGACGAGGTTCCCTAGCTGCTCGAGGTCGTAGCCGCCCTCGAGCAGCGCGACCAGGCGACCCTCACACACCGCGTCGGCGGCCTGGCGCAGCTCGGCGCCGATCCAGTGGAAGTGCTCCTCCTCGAGGTTGAGGTTCCCCAAGGGGTCGTCGATATAGGCGTCGAAGCCCGCCGAGACGAGGATCAGCTGCGGCTCGTAGGCCAGGACCGAGTCCATGGCCGCGCGGAAGGTGTCCTGATACTGGGGCGGCTGGGTCTTGGCGGGCAGCGCGCGGTTCCAGGTCGTGCCCGCGCCCGGGCCCTCGCCCGTCTCGTCGTCGGCGCCCGTGCCGGGGTAGTAGCCCCGCCCGTGGATCGAGACGAAGTGCACGCCGCCGTCCCGGTAGAAGGCGTCCTGGGTCCCGTTGCCGTGGTGGACGTCGAAGTCGACCACGCACACCCGGTCCAGCCCGTGGACGGCGCGGGCGCGGGCCGCGGCCACCGCCACGTTGTTGAACAGGCAGAAGCCCATGCCCTTGGCGGGGCGCGCGTGGTGCCCTGGGGGGCGGACCGCCGCGAAGGCGCGGCGGGCGGGGTCGTCGCCCTCGGCGGCCAGGGCGGCCTCGGTCGCGGCGACGGCGGTCCCGATCGCGTCGAGGGCCACCGCGTAGGAGCGCGGCGAGACGTAGGTGTCGGGGTCGAGCGAGCCGCCGCCCGCCTCGGCGAGGGCCTCGATCGCGGCCACGTAGTCGGGGTCGTGGATCCGCTCGACGTCCGCGACCTCGCCGGGCGAGGCCCCTTCGCGCCGCGCGATCAGCGGGCTCGCGGCCAGGGCCGACACGGCGGCCGCGTTGCGCGCGGGGCACTCGGGGTGCCCCGCGGGCATTTGGTGGTCCGCGAAGACCGGATCGGCGTAGAGGACGAGCGACATGGGAAGGGTATATCAACTGCCTCGGTCGTCCCC
Organism: uncultured bacterium; assembly: GCA_937911525.1. GTDB lineage: Bacteria > Planctomycetota > J058 > J058 > J058 > NORP233. The sequence continues at coordinate 17,345 of CALDQK010001189.1, read as the reverse complement.
GCCGCCCGGCGCGAGGCGGAGCGCGACGACCAGCGCGAACACCAGCAGCGTCCCGCTCCCCAGCAGGCCGCCCAGCCGGAGCGGCTTGACCGCGAAGTGCAGCAGCGAGAAGAGCGCGAAGAGCCCCAGCCCCGCGCGCGCCGCGGCGCCGAGCGGTCCCGGCGGGCGGGCCGCCAGCCAGGCCAGGGCCGGCAGGAGGAGCACGTGGTGGTGGTGCCAGGCGATCGGCGCCAGCAGCAGCGGGGCGGCGATCAGGAGCGCGTAGCCCGCCGCGCCTGGGTGGTGGTGAGCGGGCGCCTGCGAGGCCTGCGCCCGCTCGCCGCGCGCGGAGAGGCCCAGGGCGGCGCCGAGCAGGCCGAGGGCGATCAGCCCCAGGGCCGCCTTGCCGGCCGGTCCCGGGTCGTGGCGCACCGTCAGCGAGACCAGCGACTGGTTGTTGCCAATGTGCACGTTGCGCGAGGTCAGGTCGCGCTCGCCGGGGTCGCGCAGCGGGCGCAGGACCATGTGCTGGGTGAAGTGCTCGAGGGCGGCGCCGGTCCCGCGCGGGCCCAGCAAGGGCAGGGGGACCAGCACCAGCCACAGGATCAGCCCCGCGGCGGCGCCGGCCAGCGCTCGCCAGCGCCGCGCCGCCAGCAGCCCGACCAGGACGAAGCCCGGGGTGAGCTTGATCGCGGTCGCCAGCGCGATCAGCGCGCCCCCCAGGGGGGCGAAGGCGGGCCCCTCCCGCTCGCGCGCCAGGCAGGCCGCCGCCGCGAGCAGCAGCCCCAGCAGGGGCGGGCCGACCTGGCCGCGCAGGAGCGCGCTGATCGCGGGCAGGGCCACCAGGGCCCACACCAGCGCGTCGCGCCAGCCGAGCGGCCCCTGGAGCGGGCTGGCGCCCGAGCGCCGCCACAGCCACCACCCGCCGAGGGCGACGAAGGTCGAGACCAGGAACCACAGCCCCGCCGCGACCCGCAGGGGGAGCTTGGTGAGCGGGGTCAGGAACACCGCCAGGGTCGGCGGGTAGACGTAGGGCCAGCCGCGCGAGCTCTCGACCAGGAGCGGGTCCTGGCCTGCGAGCACGCGCTCGCTGCCGGCCAGGTAGACGGGCAGGTCGGTGCGCTCCTTGGGGCCGGCTCGATAGACCGCGTCGGCGCCGAGGATCAGGATCAGCAGCGCCGCCAGCCAGGGGCCACAGCGGCGCCACGCAGAGGGTGCGTCCACGGCGCGCAGCATACGCGCGCCAGCAGGGGCTTCGGCGCCTAGCCGATACAGGCCCAGGCCGGGTTGGCGTTGCCGAAGGGGTCCACGTCGCAGGGGCAAATGCCCTCGCCGGCCTCCACGGTGTAGTAGATCACCCCGGTGTGGTTGACGAAGAAGTTGCGCCGGGGCTCCTCGCTCTCCTCGGCCGGGCGCGCGATCGCCCACCAGGTGAACTCGGGGGAGGAGCCTGGCTGGACGATGAACTCGTAGTCGCGCTTGAGCCCGCGGGCGACCTCCTCCTCGAGCAGGCCCGCCTGGGCCAGCTCGCTGAGCGTCCCGTAGTCGAGCACCCCGTCCTGATCCAGATCCCCCTGGCGGAAGAGCGACTGCGCCGCGGAGATCGCCTTGAGCGCGCCGATCGCGGAGCTCTCCGCGCCGTGCTGGCGGGCCTCGAGGAAGGCGGGGACGGCGACCGCCGCCAGCGCGCTGGCGCCCGCGAGGGCCGCGCCCGCCAGCAGGTGCTTGCGGCGCGAGGGGCGCTCGTCGGAGGCGTCCGGGGCGTCCTGAGCAGGCTGGGGCTGGCCCTGCTGCTTGCAACCCAGCGTGGTGCAGCCGTGCTCGTCGTAGCACTCGGCGTGCTGGGTCACCCCGCAGGCGGGGCAGGTGCGCGTCGGGCCTTGGTGGTCGGCTTCGTGGGTCTTGCGGTCCTTCATCGTCTTCCTCGTGGGCCTTGGGGCGCGCAGAGACAGGTCGAAGCTCCGCGCTGCTCGGAGGTGCTAAAGGTCACCCCCATGTGGTCCAGGCAGGGATAGGCCTCGTCCTCGTGGAGGGGCTGGTCCATGAGCGACCAGTCGAATCGCAGCGCGCTGCCTCCCTGAACGAAGTAGCCGCCGCCTTGCTTGGTGCCGCTCAGCAGCACTTCGTCGACCAGGGCTGTTCGCCCCGGCCGGTTCGCAGCAGGGGCCTGGCGCCCCGCGGGGCTCCTCGCGGCTGCGATCGCGAGCAGGGCCGCTAGCGCGCCTGAGGCCGCGAGCGCGCGTCCTCGAGCGCTCACTCGCTCGAGTCCGTTGGCGCGACCTCGAACACGTAGCCCTCCTTGACCCCGCCGCTGAGGACCTGGTCGATCAGGTCTTGCTGGGTCAGCTCGGTCAGGCTGCCGTAGTCGATCGCTGAGTGCGGGCGCTGCGAGGTCGCCAGGGCCCGGGCCCAGCAGCCGCGTCGGCCGCGCGCGCAGTCCGCGAAGTGGCTGCTCCAGTGCCCCGCGTGCGGGTCGGCCGGCGGGTTCAGCGCTCGCTGCGCCAAGGGCAGGCCCAGCGCGCAGAGGGCGAGGGCCAGCGCGCCTCCCAGCCAGCGCTGCCAGCTGCCGCCGAGTCGCCAGCGCAGGAGGCCCAGGGCCAGCGCTCCGAGCAGGAACCACATCGCCTACTGCCCGATCGGGGTCCAGCTCGCGGCTGGCTCGCCGTTGGGGCCGACCTCGCAGGGGCACATGGGGGGCCGCCCCGGCTGCGAGTAGTAGATCACCCCCTCGTGGTTGGCGAAGAAGCTGCGCTGCTCGGCGTCCCGGTCCAGGGGGCGCGCCATGGCCCACCAGGTGAACTCGGGGTTCGCGGCGGGCTGGCACACGAACTCGTAGCCATACTTGCGCCCGCTGGCGAGGACCGAGTCGACCAGCTGGGTCTCGCCCAGCTCGCAGAGGGTGGCGTAATCGAAGACCTCGTCCTGCTCCTTGTCGGCCTCGCGGAACAGGCTCTGGGCGGTCGCGATCGTCTTGAGCGAGCCGATCGCGGCGCTCTCCATGCCGCGGCGGTGGCAGCTGTGTCCGATCAGCTCGGGCAGGATCACGGCGCCGCCCACCAGCACTGCGGCCACCGCGATCAGGACGTTGCGGACGCGGCGGGGCCAGGAGGGGCTCGCCGCCGAGGGGGCGCTCCCGGGGGTAGGGCGGGTGTCACGGCGTCGCTCGCGGGCCGCCGCGCGCCCGCTCCCCTTGCAGCCGAGGGTCGTGCAGCCGTGGGCTTCGTAGCACTCGGCGTGCTGAGTCGTCCCGCACTCGGCGCAGGTGCGCGTGAGCGAGTCGTGGCAGGAGGGGCAGCGGAGGGCCGAGTCGTGGCGAGCGTGCAGCGTGAGCGTCATGCCCGACCCAGTGCGAAGCCGGGGCCAGGCTCAAGTCCAAGCGCTGGCAGGGGGCCTGGGTAGCCCCTTACCCACCTGGGAGCCCCCGGCGCGGGGTCGACCCTTCCTTACCGGCCGATCGGCTCCATGTTGACCGGCTGGTCGCTCGGCTGCGGCTCGTAGAACACGACCCCTCGGCCTCGCTGCCAGGTCAAGCCGCGTGAGGTGGGGCGCGCCTGGGCGCTGCGAAGCGGCTGCTGGGGGCCTTGGGGCTGGGGCCGGCAGCAGTGGTGGGAGCGGGGCGCCCGCGCCGGCTGGGGCGCCAGGGACCAGCCGAGGGCGAAGAGGCTGATCCCGAAGCTGAGCCAGGGCAGGGCCCCCTGGTGCCACGGAGCGGCTCTTGGCGTGGGCGCCGCGGGCGGCGGGGCCGTCTCCGCCGGTGGAGGCCCCGCGTGGAGGTCGTCGTGGCAGCCTGGGCAACGAAGCGCCGAGCCGGCGCGGGCATGGAGCTGGATCTTCATGGCCCCTGCCAGTGCGAAGCTCATGCCGCTCCAAGTCCCCCAGGCGCGTCGGGCGCGCGGGTAGGCGCTTACCCAGCCAGGCGCTGAGTCCTCCCCAGGAGCTGGAGTTTTCTCGGCGGCACTCTGCCGGGGTGCTGTGTAAGTCGTTGAGTTACAACGGGTCCGAGAGCTGAGATTCCGATGTCACCAACTCGGCTCCTCCTGCGTTGACCGCCCGAACCCAGGAGGAATCGACCATGATCATGACTGCCCCCCACCCCAGCACCGGCACCCAGACCCGCAGCTCCCAGACCAATGGGGGCGGCCGCCTCGTGAGCGCCGACGGTCGCGCGCTCCCGCTCCGCCACGTCCACCTCGCCGCGGAGGCCGCCGGCGGAATCGCCCGCGTCACGCTGACCCAGACCTTCTTCAACCCGCACGACGAGCCCCTCGAGGTGCGCTACCTGCTCCCCCTCCCCAGCGACGGCGCGGTGAGCGGCTTCTCCTTCACCCTGGCCGACCAGCGCGTGAGCGGTGAGGTGACCGGCAAGCAGGTCGCCCGCCAGCGCTTCGAGCGCGCCGTGGCCTCGGGCCGCACGGCCGCCCTGCTCGAGGAGGACCGCAGCAGCCTCTTCACCCAGCGCGTCGGCAACGTCCCGCCCCGGAGCGAGATCGTGGCCGAGGTGATCGTCGACCAGCCCCTGCGCTGGCTCGAGGAGGGCTGCTGGGAGTGGCGCTTCCCGACCGTGGTCGGCCCCCGCTACCAGGGCCAGGCGGGGCGCGTGCAGGACGCCGCCAAGCTGAGCGTGCCCGTGGCGGACGCTCCGCTGAGCGTGGGCGCGACCCTGACCCTCTCGATCGGCGACGACCTGACCGGCTCGGCGACCTCGCCCAGCCACGCGATCCAGACGCGTAACCGGGTTCGCCCGACGAGCCCGCTCGAGGTCAGCCTCGAGGGCGAGGGCAAGGCCCGCCTCGACCGCGACGTCGTGATCCGCTGGCCGGTGGCGTTGCCGAGCGTGAGCGCCAAGGTCCACGCGGCGCGCCCCGCGACGGCCGCCCACGACGGCGACCAGTTCGCGCTCCTGACCGTGGCGCCCCCCACCGGCGGCGGCGTCGCGCTGGCCCGCGACCTGACCTTCCTGATCGACACCTCGGGCTCCATGGGCGGCCGGCCCCTCGAGCAGGCGGCGCGCGTGGTCGAGGCCATGATCGAGACCCTCGGCGTCAACGATCGGATCGAGCTGATCGAGTTCGGCAGCTCGCCCAAGCGCTGGCAGAGCAAGCCGGTCCGCGCGACCGAGGCCAACAAGGAGGCCGCGATCGCCTGGACGCGGAACCTGCGCGCCAGCGGCTGCACCGAAATGCACCGCGCGGTGCTCGAGGCCCTGCGCCCGCTGCGGAAGGGCTCGCAGCGTCAGGTGATCCTGGTCACCGACGGCTATATCGGCTTCGAGCAGGAGATCGTCTCGACGCTCGTCCGCGACATGCCCGCCGGCGCCCGCCTGCACACGATCGGCGTGGGCAGCAGCGTCAACCGGACCCTGACCGAGGGCGCGGCCCGCGCCGGGCGCGGGGTCGAGCTGATCATTGGGATCGACGAGGACCCGAGCGCCACGGTCCACCGCCTGCTGGCCCGGACCACGGCTCCGCTCGTGACCGACCTCGTGCTCGAGGGCGAGGGCCTGGTCGAGGTCTCGCCCCGCGCCCTGCCCGACCTCTACGCCGAGAGCCCGGCCCTGATCGCGGCGCGCCTCGCGCCCGGCGGCGGGGAGCTCGTCCTGCGCGGCCAGACCGCCGAGGGCCCCTACGAGCAGCGCTTCACGATCCCGGCCCAGCAGCCCGGCGAGGGCCCCTGCGTGGTGGCCAACCTGTTCGGGCGCGAGAAGGTCAAGGACCTCGAGACCTCGCTCAGCGGCGGCGCCAGCCAGCGCGAGGTCGACCGCACGATCGAGGACACCGGGATCGAGTTCCAGATCGCGACGCGGCTGACCTCCTGGGTCGCCGTCAGCGAGGAGATCACCGTCCAGCCGGGGACCACCCTGCGCACCGTCGACCAGCCCCACGAGCTGCCCCACGGCGTCTCGGCCGAGGGCCTCGGCCTGCGCGCCCCGCGGGCACCGGGGGCACCAGGCTTGGCCATGCCGGCCCTGCGAGACGTGACGGTGGCCAAGCGCCCGATGGCTCCGCCGCGCCTCAGCCGCCGTCGCAGCAGCTTCAGCGCTCCGGTCCCGCCCCCGCCCTCGGCTGCGCCCAGCGAGGAGGAGCTGGAGCTCGACTGGGAGGGCGACGCGCCGACCCTGTCGGTGGAGAGCGGCTTCGGGGGCGCCCGCTTCGACGACGGCGACGACGACGAGCGCGCGCAGACCGGCGAGTTCGTGCTGGACGACCGCTTCGGCGACGACGAGGACGACGGACTGATCCCCACCGTTGAGGTCCCCTCGATCTCGGCGGACATGGGCTTGATCGAGACCGAGTCCGACGCTGCTTTGGTCGAGGTCGGCTCGGACGAGTCCATGGAGTATGAGGCCTTCGAGCTGATGGACGAAGGGGAGGAAGAACCCGACGGCGCGCCGAAGAGCCTCGGGATCACGACCAAGCGCAGCCTGCCGGCGTCGTCGCCGCGTCGCGCTGGCAAGCAGGCCCAGCCGCGCAGCTCGCGCCTGCCCTGGCTGATCCTGCTCGCGATCGTGGCCCTGGCCTTGATCCTGTGGGCCGCCAGCAGCGCCTTCGGCGCCGTGCCCTCGCACCAAAACAGTCTGAAGTCGGGAGACGGGCGCACGCGCCCCACCGTCCCCGCGGTTCCTAAGCAGCCTCGTTTCCCGGCTTCGGGGGTTGGTTCGCCGCGGTGACACCCGACCTCGATGTTCACCTGCCGGGGATCGTTGCTGGGGACGCCCAGGCCTTCGGGGCCTGGCTGTCCCTCGCGGAGCCCACGCTGCGGCGCGGGCTGCGCAGCTTCGCCCGGCAGGTGGACGTCGAGGCGGTGCTGCAGGAGGCCTTCCTGCGCACCTGGCAGGTCGCCCCGCGCTTCCAGCGGGACGGCCGGCCGAACGGTCTGGTCCGCCTCACGCAGCGGATCGCGACCAACCTCGCGATCAGCGAGACGCGTCGACTCAAGAAGGCGATCGCGACCGACCCGGTCCTGCTCGCCGAGGGGATCGACGAGAGCCAGCAGGTCGAGATCCACCTCCCGGACCCGCTCCTGCGCGAGACGATCGCTGGCTGCCGCGAGAAGCTGCCGCCCAAGCCCAAGGCGGCCCTCGAGGCCCGCCTCGAGAGCGAGGGCCGCCACCCGGACGCGACCCTGGCCGAGCGGCTGGGCATGCGGAAGAACACCTTCCTGCAAAACTTCACCCGCGCCCGCAAGCTGCTGCGCGAGTGCCTCGAGCGCTTCGGGGTCGACTTGAAGCTGGAGCTCGGATGAGCGACGAAGCCCTCCTGATCGAAGAGGTCGCCGCGGCCTACCGCCCCCGCGACCCCCGCCAGCTCGGCACGCTCCCCGCCTGGCATGACCTGACGCCCGCCGGCCGCGAACAGGCCTTCGAGCTGAGCGTCGAGCTGCGCGCCCTCGAAGCCGCCCTCGACCCGCAGGGCTACTCGGGCACCGTGCGCGCCGTCCTCGCGCGCCTGCCCCAGCAGGGTTAGTCCAGCCAACCAAGACAAAGGGGCCGAAGCCCGCGGCTCCGACCCCTCTAGCGTCCCCCGACCCGGGTCTTGGCGCTCAGGCCGCTACCCCTGGAAGTCGATCAGCGCCTGGCGCAGCTCGGCCTTGTTCATGCTCCCGCGGCCGGGGATCCCCAGCTCCTTGGCGCGCTCGTAGAGGGCCTTCTTGCTCCAGGTCCAGGCGTCGTAGGTCTCCTGCTTGATCGCGGGGATCTCGACCTGGGCGATCCGGGTCGCGGCGGGCTCCTCGATCACGGCGGGGAACACGATCCGCTCGTAGGCCTCGGTCTGCTCCAGGGTCGCGGTCCCGCCCATTTCGATCTCGGGCCCGATATCGCCGGGCAGCATCGGCAGGGCTCCGCTCCAGTCAACGTAGATCTCGTCCATCACTCTTCACCTTCCTTCCGCTCCCCTCTTCGGCAGGGAGGGGGCGAAGACTTGAGCGAGGGGCGGGAGGGCGCGCGCAGAGCGGGCTAGCCAAAGCCCGTCCCGAATCGGCGTCGTCACGCTTCTCCACATGTCAACACCGGCCGTAGGGGAGGGGGTTACCCCCTCCCGCCTGGAGGGCGCGCGCAGAGCGGGTTAGCGGAGGACGCTCAGGACCCCCTGGACCATGAAGCCCAGGACCACGACCAGGGCGGCGTAGCTGAGCAGGGGCGTCAGGACGGGGTGGCGGTCGATCCACTTGCTCCAGCCCGAGATCCCCCGCTGCAGCGCCGTGCCGGGGCACACCACCGGACAGTCGCCCGCGAGCCAGCGCACGAGGTCGGCGTCGAGCTCCTCGGCTGAGGCGTAGCGCTGGGCCGGGTCGAAGGCCAGCGCGCGCGCGAGGATCCGCGAGAGCGTGCGCGGGACGTGGCCCTGGAGCGCGTGCCAGTGCCCCTCGGCCGAGGGGACCTGCTGAGGTCGCTTACGCAGGGCGGCCAGGATCGACTCGGGCGCCTGAGCGGGCAGGACGCCCAGGTAGTGCTTCAGGCTGAGCAGCTCGTAGAGCAGGGCGGCCAGGCTGTAGACGTCGTCGCGCGGCGAAGGCGGGCCGCCGGCCGCTTGCTCCGGCGACATGTAGGCCGGGGTCCCGGTGCCGGCCACGGGGTCGTCGTCGGGGGCGTCGGCGCCCAGCGTGCCTTCGACCTCGACCACGCGCGCGATCCCCCAGTCGGCGAGGTAGACCTCGTCGTTGGGGCCGATCAGCACGTTCTCGGGCTTGATATCGCGGTGGACCACGCCCCGCTTGTGGGCGTAGCTCAGCGCGCTGAGCAGCTTGCGCACGAGCTCCACCCGCCAGCGGAAGGGGTAGCGCGCGTGCTCCTCGGCGCCGCCGAGGTGCAGCGCGCCGATCACGTCGCGCAGGGTCCGCTCCCCGCGCGAGAGCTTCATCGTGAAGTAGGGCTCGCCCGCCTCGTTCAGCCCCATGTCGTGGACCGGCACGATATGCGGGTGCTCGAGTTGGCCCGTGATCTGGGCCTCGCGCAGGAAGCGCGCCATGTCCTCGGGGGAGGTGTTCTTGCGCGAGAGGACCTTCATCGCGACCACGCGCCGCAGGTCCCGGTCCTCGACGCGCAGCACGACCCCCATCCCGCCTTCGCCCACGACGCCCTGGCGCTGATACTTGCCGTCCTCGCTCGGGATCGCGGGCGGCTGCGCGTCCCTCCAGTCCTCGAAGGCCTGGCGCTTCAGCCGGCTGGTGCTGACCGGCGGCGGGGTCGCGCCTTCGTCTTGCGCGCTCCAACCGCTCGGCAGCGTGTCGGCCTGACCGGCGTCCTGGCGCCAGGGGAGCTCGGGGAATTGGGACTCGACCACGGTCGCACGCTAGCAGCGCGGACCCCCAGTCCGAGGTGGTGCGGGGGCGAGTCCGTCGCAGCAACGACTTGGGACGAACCCGTCTCCTCAGCTCTAGCGAAGGAGCGCCGGCGCCAGCTGCGCGAGCTCGTCGGCGACCGCAGCGCCGCGCTCGATCCGGCGGGTGGCGGCGAGCAGCGACTCGAAGTCGAGGTCCAGCTGCAGCCGGCGCGGGGGGAGGTCGGGGCGGATCAGGATCACCTCGCCGGGCCCCGCGCGGTGACGCATCAGGCTGAGGGTCAGCGCCGGACGCTCGCCGGGGGCGCGCTCGACCTCGACCGGCAGCTCGATCTCGCGCGGGCGCACGATCACCCCCGAGACCTGGCCGTAGGCGGCGCCCCAGGTGAGCCGCAGCACCGAGTCGTTGACCTGGAAGGTCCGGCAGCTCTTGCGCCCCTCGAGGAAGGGCGTGAGCCCGTCGCCCTGGACCGCCGGGAAGAGGGTGTCGAGGAGCAAGGGCAGGGGCGCGTCCCAGGACTTGCGCTCGAAGAACGCGACCAGGCCCGCAGGGAGCGCGCCGCGCCGGCGCACCAGGCTCTGGTGGGTGTCCGTCAGGATCAGCTCGTCCCCCGCGGTGGAGACCTCGAGCGCGGCCTCGCGCTCCGGCAGCCAGAGCTTGGCCGGCGGATCGCGTCCTAGCAGCAGGTCCAGCGCGCTGGGCGGGGGCAGCGCCAGCTTGGCGGTCTGCGCGCTCTGGAAGCCCCACACGCCGCGGCGCAGCGGCTGGCTGACCACGATCATGGCCCGCGGCGCCTGGTCGCTGACGCGCAGCACGAGCCACCCCTGCTGTCCGAGCGGGTCGTGGCGGGCCAGCTTGACGTGGAAGGGGAGGTCGCGCAGCGACATGACCAGGGCCCCGCCGAGGAGCAGCGTCCCCAGCGCCAGGAGCAGCCGCCGCACCCACCACGGGCGCCGCTCGCGCAGCTCGAAGGTGTCGGCGCCAGCCCCTTCGCCGAGCAGCTCGCGGGCGCGCTCCGCGCTCAGCCGGCAGGGGACGCGGAGCGTGAGCTCGGCGCCGTGACTGGGGCAGCGCACGCGGAGCAAGCCGTCGCCCAGCTCGAGCGAGCTGATCAGGGGGCGGCTCACGACGGCGTCTCCGACGGCGAGCAGCTCGCGCGTCGCGAGCACGCGCCGCGGCCAGCCGCGCAGCAGCGCCAGGATCAGGGCCAGCGCGCCCAGGGCGCCCGCCCAGGCGAGCGCCTGCACGAGCCCCGCGCTGGGGTCCGGTTCCCAGCGGTTGGTGACCGTGGAGAAGCGCGCCCTCGCGATCAGCGCCGGGGCCGCGCCGAGCAGGGCCAGCAGGGGCAGGCGGAGCAAGGGCAGCCAGCGGGCGGGCTCGAGCTCGACCGCCTCGGCGTCTTCGCTCAGCCAGGCCTCGAAGCGAGCCCGCTCGGCCGGACCGCGGAAGGGCACCGGGAGCGCGCTCAGGTGCGCGAGGAAGGCTCGCTGGCGGGTGTCCGCCAGGCGCTGCAGCTTGGGGCGGTCCTCGACGACCCACAGCTCGCTCTTGCGCAGGGGTCGCGCGCGGCGGCGGAAGGGCGAGGAGAAGAGGGCGAAGCCGGGATAGAGCCGCCAGGCGCCCATGTCGCGCCCGCGGAAGCGCAGCAGGACCGTCGCGGCGAGCAGGTAGCCCGCGACGAGCAGCGCCCGCAGCATCGTGGGCGGCGAGAGGAGCAGCGGGAGGCCCGCGGGCCAGCCGGGCGGGGCCAGGTTGGGGGCGACGACGAAGGCGAAGGCCGTCAGCCCGAGCCCGATCCCCAGGATCGGGAACGCCTGCCCGACCTGCAGCTCGTCGACGTTGCTCAGCCGAAGGGGCGGCTCCACCCGCTCAGCCTAGCGGAGTCGCCTGGCTGCGCGAAGCAACCCAAACGCAAGCCTTCAGCGGAGCAGGAAGGGGATCGTGATCCGGGTCGGCTCGGCGGCGGCCGGGAAGCTCAGCCCGCGCACGGCGCTCAGGATCGTCTCCGCGGCCTCGTCGTCGTCGTCGGGGAGCTCGAGCCGGATCAAGGTGTTGGCGAGCACGCGGGCCTCGCTCAGCTCGCCCGCCGCGCTGACCTCGAGGCGCACGCTCAGCATGCCGTGCAGGGGCGAGAGCTCGGCGAGGGCCTCGGGCAGCTCGGCCAGGGCCGGCTCGAGGGCGGCGTCGATCTGCTCGGGCTCGAGCCCGCCCTCGGCCCACACCTTGGGCTCGGTGAACCAGCCGTGGATCACGAGCCGCCCCTCGCGCGGGTCCTCGGTCCCGCTGACCCGGGTCACGCCGTGCGGGAAGCGCGGGTCGAACACGACCAGGCGGCCGAAGGGGGCCCCGATCCGCTCGACGAAGCGCCCGCGCTCGCGGTCCTCGCCGTCGTTGAAGCGGGGCCAGTAGTCCAAGGTCTCGGGGCGGAGGATCTGCGTCTCGCCGCCGCGGTAGAGCGGCTCGCGCGGCGAGATCGAGAACACCCAGGCCCAGGGCCCGTGCGGCACGTCGCTGTGGAGGTGCTGCTGGTGGCCCTCGACGTAGCAGCTCAGCCAGGGCGGCGAGACGTCCCAGCAGCCGAGGGTCTCGCGCCCCCAGCGCACGATCGTCTCGTGGAAGTCCTTGTAGAGGTCCTCGGGGAAGTACTCCCAGCCCGGCGTGCGCAGGTGGGTGTACTGGTCGGGGACGTGCCAGTAGTCCCACACGAAGCGGTCGCCGCGGGTGGAGCGCACGTCGGCGAAGCGCTCGTCGAACACGGCGCGCAGCTCGTCGGCGCGGGGGTAGAACTCGTCTTCGATCAGGCGGAAGCGTGACATGGCGCGCAGTCTAGCCGGCGGAGGCTCAGGCAGCGCGCGCGCCCAGTCCTCGCGCAGCCGGTCGAGGAGAAGGGGCGCGCCGGCGGTAAGTAAAGGGCAACGCTGCGGCTTACTCGCTATCCTGAGTTCGTGACGCACCCCTGCCCTGTCGGACCCGCGCGGCGCGCCTGGATCGAGGCCCGCTGGGCCTGGCTCCAGAGTGAGCTGGAGCTGCGCGACCTGCAGGCGGTCGAGGCGCAGGTGCCGGGGTCGCCCGAGCTCTTCGCGGACTACGACGGCACCCCCGCGGCGCTCGCGGGCTTGCTCGCGCGAATGCAGCAGGCGGTGGGCCTCGCGGAGGTGGAGCTGCGCCTGGAGGTGTTCCCGGACGGGAGGGAGGGGGCCGAGTCCTGGAGCGGCGCCGCGGGGCACTTCCGCGTCGAGGACGGGGTCCCCGTCGTCGCCGTCGGCGAAGCGCAGCTCGGCGATCCCCTCGGCCTCGTGGCGACGCTCGTGCACGAGCTAGCGCACGTGCGCCTGATCCACCTTGGCCCCATGAGCGGCGACGAGCCCGATCACGAGCCGCTGACCGACCTGCTCTGCGTCCTGTGGGGCTTCGGCGCCTACTCGGCCAACGCTGCCTTCCGGGAGCGCAACGAGCATTACTCCTACTCCCTCTCGACCCTGGGCTACCTGCGCGTGGAGGACTTCGCCTACGCCCTGGCGCTCTTCGTGCGCGCGCGCGGGGAGGCTGGGTCGGTCTGGATGCGCGCGCTCTCGACGGACGTGGCGACCTTCCTGCGCGAGTCCACGCGCTTCCTCGACGCGCGCGGCCCGAGCTCCGAGCCTTCCCGCGCCTACGACTCGCTCTGGGAGCGCGCGGCCACCGAGCTCCCGACCCCTCGCTCGCGGGGTGGAGCTCTGCTCGCGAAGATCTTCGCGATCCCGCTCAGTCTGTGCTTGCTCTTTACGCTGATCTACGCGCTCGTGGTCGGCTGGACCCGGCGTGTGCACCTGGTCAACGCGACCCGGCGACCGGCGAACGTCCAACTGACCAGAGGGGACTGGACGCAGCGCCGCACGCTCGAGCCGCTCGAGCGGACCTCGCTGGTCGTGGGCGAAGGCCCGCTCTCGCTCGAGATCACGTCCGGCGAGCTCCCGCCGCGACGACTCGAGGTCGAGCTCGCGACGGGCTGGCTGGAGCGTCTCCAGGGCGGCGTGGTGTTCGTGGTCAACGTGGGCGGAGCGGGGCTCCTCGTGGATCGCGAGTTCCAGTACGGCGGCGCGCCCGACCCGCGGCAGCCCCTGAGGTGGGAGCACCGCTTCGGGCGCGAGTTCGAGCGCTTCGAGGGGATCGACGACCTCTTCCTCGCGCCCGATTCGGTGCGGCGCGCGGGGCGCCGGCGCTGCCTGCTCTGGGTGCGCGATCACCCGGAGGGAGCGCTGCGCTGGCTGCGCGACGTCCAGGTCCCTGCGGGGATCGTCGCGGCCTACCAGCGGGCGACCGCAGGCCAGCTCGACGACGCTCCCCGCTGAGACGGGCTCCGGCCGCTCCCTAGGCTGCGCCGACGAGCTCACGCTCGACGCTGGGCGCGGCGCTGGGGGCGGCCGCCTGAGCCTGAGTCGGGCTCTGGGCCGCCGGCTCGGGGCGGGCCGCCTGCTCCGGCGTCGCGCGCGGCTTGAGCAGCGCGGGGAGCCAGAAGGGGACGGCGGCCGCGGCGACGATCAGGGCGCCCGCGCCGAGGGTCAGGTGGAGCGGGGCCAGGATCAGGGCGCTGGGGCGGGTGGACTCGGTCATGGGACACCTCCTTCGTTCTTCGGGAGGCGATTTCGCAAGGAGGAGGCCACTCGACGCAGCGCGTTAAGTGCTTGTCCTGCCGTGACCAAGCCCCCCTGCGGGCGGGGGAAGTGTCAGCTCCCTGACGCTCTGCCAGCTGAGCCCGCGCTCGTGCAGCGATGGACCTGTGACGCGGTGATCCAGCCGGTGCTGTCCGACGCCAAGCGCGAGGTCCTCCACGTCGGGTGCAGGCACGTCGATCGGTACCCGCCCTCGCGGCTGGCCCGGGCTGGTGGATTCCTCTCGCTCCTGATCAACAGCTACGACGCGGTGCGCACGCGGCGCGGAGGGCGTTGCCCACGGCGCAGCCGCCTGCGAGCAGGGCCGCGCCGACCAGCAGGCCGCTCAGGGCGGCGAAGGAGCTCAGGAAGAGGTCGGGGGTCAGGGCTGCGAACGCTTCGAGCATGGGGCCTCCTGGCGAAGGAGGTCGCAAGCCGGGGACCGCGTCGGAAGTGCTGCGCGCCTGCGCGTGCAGGTGTCAGGCAGGTGTCAGTCCTCGAGATCCGCACACAGCAGGGCCAGGGGGCCTGCGTCCGTGCGGGCCAGGAAGAGCCAGCGCAGGGGGCCGCCGGCCTGGCGCGGGAGGCGCTTCTCGAGGGCGGCGGCGTCCTGGCGGGTGCCGCGCTGCTTGACGATCACCCGGCCCGCGCCCTCGGCGCGGAGCCACTGGGAGACCTCCTTGCGCCGGTAGGGCCCGTGCCGGAGGACGCGCCAGCAGCGGGCTCCCGGGGTCTCGCTGGGGGCGTCGCCGCTGAGGAAGGCGATCCGCGGGTCGAGCTGCCAGGCGTCGAGTCGCTGACCGAGGGCGCGCACCAGGCCGGCGCGGATCACGGCGGGGTCGGGCTCGAACAGGAAGGCGCCGGGGTCGGCCGTGCGCGGCGGGGGCTCGCTGCCCTCGGGGGCGAGCTCCCAGGGGGCGTCGCCGCCGAGCAGCACGGCGCGCGGGCCGGGGCGGCGGAGCGCGCCGCCGGTCAGGAGCGCCTCCTTGAGCTCGCCGCGCAGGGAGACCAGCTCCAGGCCCAGGTCGCGCGGGACCTCGCTCAGGTCGAGGCCGGGGGCGACCTTGACCAACAGGTCCGCGCGGGCTCGCTCGCGCAGGGCGCTCAGGGGCGGGGCCATGGCCTCGAGGCCCAGCACGCGCTTGCCCCCGCGGCGGCGGGCCGGGTCGGCGTAGAGCGCGTCCCAGCCTCCGCCCGCGGCCCGCTCCAGCCCGTCGCCCGGGTGGACCTCGACCCGCTCGCTCAGGCCGAGGGCGGCCAGGTTGTGGCGCAGCAGGGCCGCCCGTACGGGGTCCAGCTCGCAGGCCACGAGCGCGCAGCCGGCCCGCGCCAGGGCCGCGCTGTCGGCGCCCAGGGCGGCGCCGACCTCGAGCACGCGCCGGCCGGCCAGCTTCTGGGCCCGCCAGGTGGCGACCTCGTGCGCGCTGGCCTGCTCGAGGGCCTCCTTGAGGAAGAGCATGCGCGCCACGTCGGCCGCCGGCAGCTTGCGCTCCGCCCGGGCCCGCAGCTCGCGCTGCTCGAGCAGCCAGCCGGCTTCGGCGGGGCTGAAGCCTTCGCCGCGCAGGGCCGTGAGCGCCGCCAGCCCCTCGGCGGGCAGCTCGCGGGCCAGGGCGGCCTGGCCGCGCTCGCTGGTCAGGAACTCGATACCCTCTAAGCTCAGGCTCGACATGGGCGCAGGGTATTCGCCCGGCGGGGACGCGAGGGGAACCAGGAGACCCCTGGGAGCGTGAAAGCCCTCGGAAGGAAGCACTTGCGGCGCTGCTGGCAGCCTTCTTTGCACCCGGGCGCCGCTCGCTCGTAAGGAAGCTGCGCATGATCCTGACGTCCACCCCTCGCTGCTGGACCCCCCACCCGTGACCCAATCCCCCGCTGACTCCGAGCTGGTCGCTCGCTGCCTGGCGCTCCACCCCGAGCCCTCGCCGGCCTTCGACCTGCTCTACCAACGCCACGCCGGAGCCCTCGTGAGCTTCCTCCACGGCCTCCACCGCCACGACGTCCACGCCGCCCGCGACGCGCACCAGGAGACTTGGCTGCGCGCCTGGCGGGCGCTGCCCTCCTTCGACGCCGGGCGGCCCCTGCGCCCCTGGCTGCTGCGGATCGCCCGCAACGCGAGCCTCGACCAGTGGAAGAAGGCCGCCGCCCAGCAGGAGCAGGGCGTGGACGACCTGGCCGCCCTCAGCCCCGACGCGCGCCCCGCCGCCGGCGAGGCCCTCGCCCTGCGCGAGGCGGCCGGCCTGCTGCGGGGGGCGGTGCTCGACCTGCCCGAGGACCAGCGCGCGGTGTTCCTGCTCAAGCACGAGCAGGGGCTGACTTACGCCGAGGTCGCCGCGGTGGTCGGCTGCTCGCTGCGCACCGCCAAGTACCGAATGGCCGCCGCTCTCGAAGCGCTGGGCCGCGCGGCCGAGCGCCTGGGGGTGGAGGCATGAGCGCCCTGACCTGCCCCGGCCACGACCTGCTGCTCCTCGTCGAGCACGAGCTGGCCGACGAGGCCGAGGCCGAGCGCGTGCGCGCCCACCAGCGCGAGTGCGCGGCCTGCCAGGCCAGCGCGGGCTTCCTCGCCGACGCCCTGGCGGCCCCCGCGCTGCCCTTTGACCCGGCCGAGGAGCTGGGCTCGCTCAAGGAGCTGCTCGCGGCCCAGCCGATCGCGGCGCCCGCGCTCGAGCTGGAGGGCGTGCGCCTGCTCTGCACCTACTGCAAGGACGGCCTGCCGCGCCTCGAGGCCAGCTACTGCGCCGAGTGCCTCGCGCCGCACCACGCGGACTGCCACGCCGAGCACGGCGGCTGCGCGGTGGCGGGCTGCGCGGGGCGCGCGGTCGTCGGCTCGAGCGAGCCCGCCCCCCCTCGCGAGCGGCCCGGGCGCCTGGTGCCCTTCCTGTTCGGCGTCGTGCTCTGCGGCGGCGCCATGGCGGCGCTCCTCCCCGAGGACCCGGTCGCCGTGGCCGAGGCGCCCGCGCCGGCCGCCCCGGCGGCCTCCGCCCCGGCGGCCTCCTCTCCGGCGGAGGAGCCCGCGCGGGCCGAGGCCTACCGCGTGGTCAGCTACCCGGTGGCCGGCCTGCTCGCGCGGCGCGGAGACGAGCCCGAGGGCGGCCAGCCCGAGTGGGTCGAGGACTACGAGCGGATCCTGGCCACGCGCCCGGTGACCCTCAACTTCCCCGACACCCCCTTCACGGAGGTCGTCGGCTTCCTGCAGGACATCACGGGGCTCAACATTACGCTCAGCCCCGAGGTCGACGCCTCGGGCAAGGCCGTCAGCGTGCGCCTGCACGCGATCAAGCTCCGCGACGCCCTCGACATCATGCTCGAGCAGGTCGGCCTGGCGCGCGTCTACCAGAACAACACGATCCTGATCGTGCCTGGTGACCGGCGCCCCTCGCGCAACGAGCCCGCCAGCTGGCCGCTCCCGCCCCAGGACTCGGCCCGCGAGGCGCGGGCCCGCGAGCTGGGCGAGGAGGGGCG
>CALDQK010001188.1 GCA_937911525.1 uncultured bacterium | reverse complement strand
GACCCTGCTGGCCCTGCTGACCCTGCTGGCCCTGCTGACCCTGCTGGCCCTGCTGACCCTGCTGGCCCTGCTGGCCCTGCTGGCCCTGCTGGCCCTGCTGGCCCTGCTGGCCTTGCTGGCCCTGCTGGCCCTGCTGGCCCTGCTGGCCCTGCTGACCCTGCTGGCCCTGCTGGCCTTGCTGGCCCTGCTGACCCTGCTGGCCCTGCTGGCCCTGCTGGCCCTGCTGGCCTTGCTGGCCCTGCTGGCCTTGCTGACCCTGCTGGCCTTGCTGACCCTGCTGGCCCTGCTGACCCTGCTGGCCTTGCTGGCCTTGCTGACCCTGCTGGCCTTGCTGGCCCTGCTGACCCTGGGCGTTGCGGCGCAGGCCTTCGGTCTGACCGGCGATCTGCTGCTGGCGCTTCAGCAGGTCATTGAGCTGGCGCGAGGCCTGCTCCAGCCCCTCGAGGGCCTTGCCCTGCTTGCCGTCTGCCTGCTGCTGGACGCCTTGCTGCTGCTGCGCGAGGTCGCGGGCCTGCTTGGCGGCCTCCTTGACTCGCTCCGCCAAGGCCTGCTGCTGGCTCGTGTCGACCTTGCCCTGGCGGAGCTGCTCCTGCTTGTTGCGCAGCTGCTCGATCGCCTGCTTGGCCTGCTGAATGTCCTGGAGCTGCTGCTTGCGCTCGCCCTCCGCGCTCATTTCGCGGTTGAGGTCGCCCTGCTCCTTCTCGAGGTCCTTGACGTCCTTGATCGTCTGGCGCAGGTTCTCGAGCTTGTCGCCGAGGTTCTCGACGCTCTTGCGGCGGGCCTCGTCGAGGATCGAGAGCAGCTCGGCGAGGTCCTTCTTGACCTCGATCGCCTTGTCGCGGGCGGGGATCACGTCGCGGCCCTCGAACATGCCGATGACCTGGCGCATGTCCTCCTTGATCAGCCGCTCACGGACCTCCTGGTAGGCCTTGCTCAGCTTCTCGGCCTGGGCCGGCTGACGCTCGGCGAGCTTCTCCGAGAGCTTGTTCATCTTCTCGTCGAGGCGCTCGAGCGCGTTGAGCAGGTTGCGCTGCTCGTCGGCGAGCTGCTCCGAGGTCGGAGCCTTCTTCTTCTCTTCGACCTCTTGGGCCGACGCCACCTGCAAGGAGGCCGGCATGAAGAGCGCCGCCAGCGAGCTGGTGAGCAGGAACGAAGTGCTGAATTGGCTCAGCTTCATGCTTCCTCCCGGCTGACCCCTTGGGGCCAGTCGCAGGTTGGACGCGCGCGCTCGGCGTGCGGGTCTAGATCCACTCGGGCGTTCAGTCGCAAGGAGTTAGCCACTAGCGAGCGCCCGCCTTGGCGGCCTCGCCGGCTCCGTCGATCACTCGGTCCTGGCCCGAGAGCAGGTCGCGGAGCTCCTGGAGGACCTCGGTGAAGTCGCCGTATTTGTCGATCCGGGTCGCGAGGCGCTGGAGCTCGTCGGCGAGCTCGTCCTGCAGGTCGGGGACCCGGGCCATGGCCGCGCGCGTCTTGCTGTCGAGCTTGGTCGCGGTGCGGGTGTCCTTGAGCTGTCGCGTGATCGAGGGCGACTTCTCGTCAGCGAGCTTCTTGACGCCTTCGCGCAGCTCGTTGAGCAGCGACATCGCGCTGGGGTCGGTCAGCCGGTTGGCCTCGCGCTCCTCGAGCAGCTCGCCGAGCGACTTCTCGACCTCGTTCAGGCGCGTCGTCACGCGGCGCTGGTCGTACTCCAGCCGCTGCAGGCGGCGCTTGTCGTCCTCGGTCAGGACGCCCTTGGGGCCCATGTCTCGCACGAACTCCTGGCTCGCCTTGCGGGCGTCCGTCTGCTCGCGCCCCACCCCGCTCAGGCGCTCCTTGAGCGCGGTCATGCGGTCCTGGAGCATGCGCTCGAGGTCCTCCGGCCGCACGATCTGGAGCGCGTAGCGGCGCGAGAGGTCGTGGTTGCTCTTGGTGTCGAGGTTGTGGTCGAAGGCGGCCGCCTGATAGACGAGCTGGTCGCCCGGCTGGAGGCGGAAGTCGGCCAGCGAGATCGTGTAGGGCAGGCGCACCTTGCGCGGCGAGCTCACGTCCTCGGGCAAGGGCAGGTCTCGCTTGGTCCACTCGCCCTCGGTGCCGTCCTCCTTGACCGGCTGCATGCGCAGCTCGACGTGGGCGAGGCCGTAGTCGTCCTTGGCGTCGACGCGCAGGTCGACCTTGGCCTGGGGCGTGACCTGCTTCATGCCCCCGGGGACGGGGATCGAGACGATCGGGCGCTTGTCGCGCACCACTCGCACCGAGAAGGCCACGGGCTTCTTGCCGGTCTCGAGGGCGTCCTCGGAGGTGAGCTGGAAGCGGAAGCGGAGGTCCTCCTTGACCGCGAAGCGGCCGAAGAGGGCGCGCTTTCCGTGCAGGCCCGCGCTCAGCTCGAGACGCTGCTCCACGCCCGCGAGCTCGCTCCACGCGCCGCCTTCGGCGAGGGCGCCCTGGGGGAGGTCGGCGTAGTAGGTCGGGGCCGGTCCCGGGCGCGCCTCCCAGGGGAGCTTCCCGCGCTGGTCGGGTCGGCGCTCGGGCTTCTGCTCGAAGATCAGCTCGGCCGTCACGAGCGCCTTGTTGCTGACCGCGGCGTAGCTGATCTCGGTCCCGGCGGGCACGGTCAGGTCGGGCTGGTTGAGCCGCTCGGGCTCGCGGCCGACGTAGTCGGGGTAGCGGAGCAGGAACTCGTACTGCTCGATCCGCGGCCGCTGCACGACCTCTACCTCGTAGATCGGCGAGCTGACCCCGTGCTCGGGGGCCTCGACCCGGAACGCGAAGGCCTCGGTCACGTTCTGGTAGGCCTTGGCGAACACCAGCTCGCCCTTGCGCAGCAGCTCGCGCTGCTCCTCTCGCCCGTCCGCGTAGCGGGTGAGGATCGTGAGCCGCTCGAGCACGCTCGCGCCCTTGGTCACGTTGACGACCACGTCGAGGTCGTCGCCCTTGGCGAGGCGGACCTTGCGCTCGAGGGCGACCTCGAAGCCGACTCGCTTGGGGTAGCGCACGTCCTGACCCTTGAGCACGCGCTGGGCGAAGATCCCCACGTAGGGGCGCACGACCTTGCTGTTGGCGATCCCGCCCGAGAACACGATGAAGGCGCCGATCAGCAGCCAGAGCGGGATCAGGGGTCCGAGCCGCACGATCTCGCCCACGTCGACGTCGTCGACCTTGCGCGCCGCGCGGTCCACCGTGCGCTGGATCAGCGCCTGGCTGGTGTGGTGGTCGCTCTCGCGCAGGAGCTGGACCGAGCTGACCAGGCCGCCCTGGAGCTCGGGGAAGTGCCCCTCGAGCATCAGCGCCACGTCGTCGTCGCTCAGGCTGCGCCGGAGCGGACGGGTGGTCCAGTAGACGCTGGTCATGCCCGCCACGATGCCGACGAAGAGCGCGAAGGCCCGGATCACCTCGAGGGGCGGCTCGAGGGTCACGTCGAGGGCGAAGAGCAGGAGCAAGCCGGCGCCGACGACGAGCACGCCGCGGGCGAGGCCCAGGCCGAGGTCGACGCTGCGCAGGCGCGCGCGCGCGCTGCCGAGCTTGCGCCGAATCGAGGCCGGCAACTGAGCGGGGGGAGAGAGGGTCGCGGGCATTGAGTTAGCGCTCGAAGATCGGCAGGTAGCGGTAGGGGATCTGCAGGATCACGCAGGACATGGCGGTCGCGTAGTTGGGACCGACCAGGTCTTGCCAGCGACCGTCGGGCTGTTGGCCCATCACGATCTGATCGCGGATCCACGGATACCACATGGACCAGTAAGGGCGCTCGCCGCCGTCCCCGGCCTGGAAGAAGGCCTGAACCGCGTAGTAGTGCCCGTAGAAGTAGTCGAAGGTGGTGCGCATCTCGTGGGCCGGGGGCCGGTTGCGCATGCTGAACAGGTAGCGCAGGCCGCCGCGCAGCTCTTCGCCGTCGTAGATACCCGCCCCGTAGAGCGCGGTCACGCCGGCGGCCGTCAGCGCGAAGCTGGTCCGCGAGGGGCGGTAGCGGTGGTTCTCGTAGACCTGGTACCAGAAGCCGCCCGCCTGGCGGTGGTGCGCGGTGCCGGGCCGAATGTAGCTCTTGCGCACGTACTCGATCGCGCGATCGATCGTGGCGCTCGGCACGCGCACGCCCACGTTGCGCGCGGCGCGCAGGGCCTGGACCTGGCACACCGAGATCGAGATGTCGGAGTCCTTGGCCGCGGGCATGTAGCGCCAGCCGCCCTGCTCGTTCTGGGCCGACACGATCAGGTTGACCGCCCGCTGCAGCCCCTTGCGGAGCTTGGCGGAGGGATCCATGCCGTAGACCTCGGCCAAGAAGAGGGTCGCGAAGGCATGGCTATACATGCGCGACCCCCCGTTCTTGACCATGCCGTTGGGGGTGATCTTGGTCAGGATGAAGTCGACGCAGCCCTTGACCTGCTTGCCGTAGGGGCCGCGGCCGGGCGTGCTGCCGTTGCTCAAGAAGGCCATGCCGACCAGGCCGGTCACCCCGACGTGGTCGCCCTTCTCGTTCATGTAGCGGTTGTTGACCTTGCGGCCGATCCCGTCCACGTAGGCGCCGTTCTTCTCCTGGCGCCGACCGAGGAACTCGAGCCCGCGGCGGATCGCGAGGCGCGCGGCCGGGGTCACCTCGACCTTGTTGCGGAACACGACCCGGTCGCCGTCGCGCTCGGTGCGGGGGCCGGAGTCACCCTCCTGGGCGCTCGCGAGCCCCGGCGTGAGCAGGGCGCAGGCGCAAGCGGAGTAGAGGGCGGATCGGAGGGCAGATCGAGGTCTCACTTGAAGTCCCTTCGGGCGCCGGAGCCGCCGCTGCCGTGCACGGCGAGCGAGCCGTTGCCGACCACCACCGTGGCGCGCCCGACGGGCAGCAGGTTGCCCGGGATCGCCAGCTTGTGGCTGCCGCGGCGCTTGCCGCTCATGAGGTCGTAGGTGACGACGGTGCCGTCGTCGAGGGGCACGCACACCGTGCGGCCCACGATGCAGCCGCGTCCAGCCACGGTCGGCGTGTTGAGGGTCTGGCGCCAGCGGAGCCGCCCGCTGCGGACCTCGACGCAGCGCACGTCGTGGCCGCCGGCGAGCACGATCCGGCCCTCCTTGGCGCCCATGACGTAGCGCACCTCGCCCTCGTCGCCGCGGCGCCCGAGGCGCTGCGCCGCCTTCCAGGTCCGCTTGCCGGTCGCGAGGTCGAAGCCGTAGAAGGCGGTCGAGTCGAGGGGGGCCACGACGAGCGTCCCGTCTTCGACGACGGGCGCCGTGTTCTCCCAGATGATGTTGCGGCGGTCGGCGTAGTAGCCCTGGGGCGGGCGGACCTCGATCGCGTCGTATTCGGTCACCCAGAGCGGGCGGCCGGTGTCGGCGTCGAGGGCGGCGACGCAGCCCAGGGAGGTCGGCTGGTAGATCACCCCGTCGTGGAGAGCGAGGGGCACGCAGAGCGGCTCCATGGCCTGCTCACCGAACATGGTCTGCTCGACCTGGCCGCTCGCCGAGAGCGTCCACCAGATCGGCTCCCCGGTGCGCAGGTCGAAGCAGGCCACGTTCGCGTTCACGTAGCCCTCGATCGACCAGCCCGAGGCGTAGACGCGCCCCTCGTGAGCCGTGGGCGTGGCGGGGAAGCTCCAGCCCTGCAGGGGCGTGCCCTGGAGCTGGCGCGCGTGGTCCCAGGACCAGCGCCACTCCTCGAGGTCGAAGCCGCACAGCTTGCGGGTCGGGATCCGCACCTTGATCGGGATCCCGCGGAAGCTCTGGTCGTATTGAACCCGCTCCACGAAGGGCGCGACGAGCACGCCCTGGCCGACCGTGGGGCCGAACTGGACCTTCTCGTTGTCGTCCTCGTAGGGGGCGCGGTTGGGCGGGCGGCGCAGGCGACGCGGCTTCGGGGCGTTGGGGCCGAGGGGGAAGGCGTGCAGCTCGTCGGCGCTGGTGGTGAACACCAGGCCCTCGTGCACGACCGCCAGGTTGCGCGCGGGGAAGTCGTTGCGGTTGCCGAAGCGCCCCGGGCGGAGCCGGAGCGGGCGCTTCCAGCGCGGCTGGTTGCTGAACTCGCGCGGGGAGAGCAGGACCGAGCCGAAGGAGGGCTCCCCCTCGAAGGCGGCGCGGTTGCGCGTGTCGCCGCGCGCCATGGGGGTGGAGGGGCTCGCGCCGCGGTAGCGTCCGGTGCGCGCCGCCTCGCGCTCGAGGGCCGAGGCGACCAGCTCGGGCACGCTCATGGGCGTCTGGCCGAGGTGGACCTCGTCGCCGCCGCCGAGCTTGCGCAGGAGCTCGGCCTGCTCGCGCACCTGCACCGGATCGCCGAGGCCCAGCGCGCACACCAGCAGCTTCTTGTGGACGGGGGTCGGGTCCTCGAGCTCGTCTGCGTGGTGGGCCAGGAGCCGGCGCAGCACCTTGCGGGCGCGCTCGAGCTCGCCGCGCTCCAGGCAGCGCTCCGCCATGATCGAGAGGATCTGGGGGGCCTGGCTCGCGATCGGGTAGAGCTCGTAGGCGCGCGCCAGGGCCAGGTAGGGGCTCTTGGCCTTCAGCGCCTTGTCGATCGCCGACTGGGCGCGGTAATCGTACTTCTCGCGGAACACCAGCTTTCCGGCCGGCGGCAGCTTGCGCAGGCTGCGGATCGCCCACTCGCTCACGCCGAGCAGCCGGTAGGTGTCGCCCTCGCGGGCGTCGGGCTTCTCCACGAGGAGGTGCTCGTCCTGATCGAGCACCTTGCGGAAGAGGATCACCGCCTCCTTCCAGTCCCCGGCCTGGCGGGCCTTCTCGGCGGTCTGCAGCAGGGCGCCGAGCTCGGCCGAGGCGGGGTAGTGGATCCGGTTCTGGTCGTCGGCCCAGGCGGGAGCCGGCGCGCAGACCAGGCTCAGGGCGACGAGTCCGGTGAGCCCAAAGAGAGTGAGCCCAGAGAGAGTGAGCCCAGAGAGAGTGAGCCCGGAGACGAGGATGGGCGTTCGAGCGCTCAGAGCTGGAGCCTTCCTTCCTTCGCGCCTGCGACGGTGAGACGCTCGAGGCGTGGTTGGGGGTCTCTCCGGTCCTTCGGAGGGGCCCCGTCACCGCCCTCAAGCGCAGTCACGGTCAAGGCTTACGCACTATACGCACGGGCAGCAGGCGCCGTTGCGCCGGAGGATGAATGAAGACGCTAAGTGCTCGCCTCGGAAAGGCTTAGCGCCTGTGCGCGTTCGGGGGCGCGGCGGCTCCTGCCTACTTGGCCTCGATGGGCTTCTTGGTCTTGGCCAGGTAGCGCAGGCAGGTCACGACGAGGTCGGCCGGCTTGGGCTGGTCCTTCTTGGGCTTCTTCTTGGACTCCTTGCCCTCGATCTTGAGCTCGTTCTGGAGCTTGGTCGACTTGGTCTTGAGCCGCAGCAGGACCGGCTTCTTCAGCCGGTCCTTCTGCTCCTCCTCGCCCTTCTTGGGCTTGGGGTCGAACACGACCAGCGCCGCCGGCTTCTCGCCTTCGAACAGGATCCCGAAGCGGTGCTTGCCCGGGGGGATCTTCTTGGAGCTGTTCTTGAGGTCGGTCAGGGCCTCGAACTCGCCGATATCGGCCAGGTGCTTGTTGAGGACCTGCGTGATCTCCGCCGCGAACATGCCCATGTACTGATCGATCATGCCGGGGGGGACCTTGTCCGTGCCCAGCTGCTTGCCCATCATCTCGGCGATCTTCTTGGGGTCGGTCGGGACCTGCTTGTAGGTCAGCTTGAACAGCCCCTCGACCTCGACCGTGGCCTCGGGCGACTGCTCGATCAGCTGGGGGAAGCCCTCGTCGAGGCGCTTCATGATCTCCTGCTTGGAGGGGATCGGCGGCTGCTGCGCCTGCGCGGGGGTTGCGAGGAGCGTGGCCAGGGCGCCAGCGAGGAGCGCCGGGGCGATAGCGGTTGCGTTCATGGATCGACCTTCCCGCCCACCTAGGGGCACCGCACGGTAGCCTCCGCGAGAGCGGAGGGCAACGAAGTGCCTACCTCAGAGCCAGCTTCCGACGAGGCGCCCCGGCGCGTCCGACGCCGCGCCCTCGGCGTCGCGCTCGAGCTCTGCCTGCTCTTCGTCGCCATAGCGCAGCTCCCGCTCCTGGGCGCCTGGCTGGCGGGCTTGCCCCTCGAGCCCTTCCACGAGGTGCTCCCCCGCCTGGGGCGCGTCCGCCACGCGCCCTTCTCGTGGCTGGCCTTCGCCCTGATCGGCGGCGGGATCGCGCTGACCCTGACGCCCTTCGCGCTGCGCTTCCTCCGCTGGCGAGGCGAGCTCCCGCCGCGTCCCGGCCAGGCCAGCCCTTCCCCTTCTTCTGGTGGCCCGCCTGCACGAGCCTCGACGCTCCAGCACGCCTCGCCTCGGCCAGTCTTCCCTTCTTCTGGTGGCCCGCTTCGCGGGCCTCGTCGCCTGCGGCGACATGAAATGCGCTCGGACAGGCCTGCACGAGCCTCGACGCTCCAGCACGCCTCGCCTCGGCCTGTCTTCCCGATTTGGGGCTGGGCCGGGCTGATCCTCCTGGCGGGCAGCTGGGTCGTGGCCTGGACGCGGGTCCCCGCGCTGGCCCCGCTCCAGGAGCACACCTTCACCCCGCTCTGGGTCGGCTACGTGCTCGTCGTCAACGCCTGGAGCCAGCAGCGCACGGGCGACTGCCCGCTGCGGCACCGGGCCTTCTGGCTGTTGATCCCGCTCAGCGCGGTGTTCTGGTGGTTCTTCGAGTACCTCAACCGCTTCGTGGAGAGCTGGGACTACCACGGCGCCGAGTTCGGCAGCGCCTGGGACGTGCTGCTCCACGGGACGCTCCCCTTCGCGACCGTGCTCCCGGCGGTGGTCGCCACCCAGGACCTGCTCGCCACCTTCCCCCGCCTGACCGAGCCCTTCCGGGCGGCCTGGGCGCCGCGCGTCCCCTACCCGCGTGCTCTGGCGGCGGCGGTCCTGCTCTGCTCGGCGCTGGGGCTGGTGGGGCTCAGCTGGGCGCCGAACTTCCTCTTCCCCCTGCCGTGGCTAGCGCCGCTCTTCCTGCTCCTCGCCGCGCGCGCGCTCGTCGGCGCTCGCTCGGCGCTCCTCGAGGACATCGCGCGCGGCGACTGGCGTCCCGCGGTGACCTTCGCCCTGGCGGCCGTGATCTGCGGCCTGTGCTGGGAGGTCTGGAACGTCTACAGCCTGGCCAAGTGGACCTACACGATCCCCTACGTGCAGGCGCTCCACGTGGGTGAAATGCCCCTGCTGGGCTTCGGCGGCTACCCGCCCTTCGGATTGGAGTGCGCCGTGGTAGCGGGCCTTCTGGGCGTCCACGGCCGCTGGAGGTTCGCGGCGCGAGAGGTCTAGAACCCGCCGCGTCCGTCGGACTCGATGTCGAAGTCGAACTCGTACTCGATATCGTCCGACCCGCTTCTCGCAGGCGGACCCGGCGGCGGCTGCTGGGGCGCCTGGGGAGCCTGGGGCGCCTGGGGTGCCTGGGGCACTTGGGGAGCCTGGGGAGCCTGGGGAGCCTGCGGCGGCTGGGGCGCCGGGACCGCCGCGGGGTTGAAGTCGAAGCGGTGGCTGTCGCGCTTGAGGCGCACGGTCGGCGCGCCGCCCACGGTCGGCGGACCGTCGAAGTTGAAGTCGATCTCGAGGGTCCCCTCGCCGGCCGGCGGGGGCGGCGACGCGGCCTGGGCGGCCTGGACGTATTGGGCGGGGATCCGCCAGGTGTCGGCGCCGCGGTCGGTGGCGGGCTCGGGGGCCGCGGGGGCCGGGCCTGCCTCGCCGGCCTGCTGGCCCGCGTAGCGGTGGAACTCCTCCAGCGAGAACATGCGCAGCACGACGGCGCGGCCGAGGCGCACCGACGAGCCGAAGGGGAGGGGGACCGCCGTCTCATTGGGCATGCGCTGCCCGTCCATCCAGGAGCCGTTGCTGGAGCGGTCCATGACCTTCCAGCCGTCCTGGGTGTAGGCCAGCACGAGGTGCAGGCGCGACACGGCGGGGGGATCGAGCATGACCTGGGCGCGGCTGTCGCGGCCCACGGGCACGGGCTTGCCCACCTGGCGCTCGAGGAAGCGGACCGTCCCGCCCGGGTGCAGGGGGGAGCTGAAGTCGTAGCTCCGGTCCTTCTCGTAGGGCTCGATGAGCACGAGGTCGCTGGAGGGGTGCCGGTCAGCGAACCCCTTGGCGCTGGTGGAGCGCAGCAACTGCAGGATCTCGGAAAGCGGCGTCACGCCGCGCCTCCTCGTTCAGGTGGAGGATCGTGCATCTGCCCCTAGCGCGCAACCCAGGGAGGCGAGCCCTATTCTTTCTCAGCCAACTCGGGGTGCTCGGCGAGCACCTTGGCCCGGGCGGCCGCGGCTCGCTTGGCGACCCCCGGCTGCCCCCCCTGCTCGGCTCGCGCCAGCCACTGCAGGGCGATCGCGGGCTCGGCGGCCTTGACGCCGCGGCCCTCGGCCACCAGGAGCCCGACCCACAGCATGGCCTCGTGGTCCTTGGCGTCGGCTGCCTTGCGGAACCAGCGATAGGCCTCCAGGTCGTCGGCCTGGGTCTTCTTGGCCTGCAGCGCGACCCCCAGGCGCACCATGGCCCGCGGCGACTCGGCCTGGGCGGCGCGCTCGAGCAGCTCCTGGGCTCGCTGCGGCTCCTTCGCCTCCACGCGCTCGGCCAGCTCGAGGAGCGCCTCGACGTCGCCCCGCTCGGCGCGCTCGCTGAGGGAGGCGAGCTCGTCCTGCGGCTCGGGCGCCTCGCGCAGGCCCATCATGATCAGCAGTCGCTCGCCCTGCTTCGGCGAGATCAGGGTCAAGTGCACGAGGGCGAGCATGAAGAAGAGCACGATCACGGCCAGGGCGTGGCGGGCGCCGCTCCCGCCCCGCGGGCGCAGCAGCTTGGGGTCCGCGACCAGGGCCTCGAGGCGGGCGACCAGGTCCGCCATGGAGATCCGCTCGTCGACCTGCTTGGCCAGGCAGGCCTGGATCAGCTCGTCGAGCGCTGGGGGCACGTCCTCGCGCAGCTCGCTGGCGGTCGGCGCGGGATCTCCCGTCACCTGGCCGTAGAGGTCGACCACGTTGCGCGAGGCGAAGGGGGGCTGGCCGGTGAGCGTGAAGAAGAGCACCGCTCCCAGCGCCCATACGTCGCTCTTGGGGCCGACCGAGCCGAACTCGCCCTCGGGCTCGAACTGCTCGGGCGACATGTAGGAGGGCGTGCCGAGGATCTTGCCCGTCTGGCTGATCGCCCCCGAGATCGAGCTCGACTGGCCCATCTTGTTGCGATCCCGCTTGACCAGGCCGAAGTCGGTCAGCACGGGCCGGCCCGTCTCGCGCTCGAGCAGAATGTTGTGCGGCTTGACGTCGCGGTGGATCGCGCCCACCTCGTGGCAGTGCGAGAGCGCCTGCGCCATGGCGAGGATGATCTCGACCGCGCGCTCGACCTCGACCCGCTCGCCGCGCTCGAGGACGCCGTCGACGTGATCCTGGAGGGTCCCGCCGTCGATCAGCTCCATGGCGAGGAAGGCGACGCCGTTCTCCTCGCCGAGGTCGCTGATTCCGACCACGTGGTTGTGCTTGATCCGCGCCAGGACCCGCGCCTCTCGCCGAAAGCGCGCCAGCGCCTCGGGGCTAGGGTCGTCGGAGGCCAGCAGCTTCAGCGCCACCAGCGCCTCGAGCTCGCGGTGCTTGGCGCGCAGCACGATCCCCATGCCGCCGCGCGCGATCTCCTCGTGAATGTCGTAGCGGCTGAAGCGCTTGCCGCGAAACCCCTTGTGGCGCGGGTCGCGCAGGGCGGAGCGCAGCTCCTTCAGGTCGACGCTGGACGCGCTCTCGCTGGGGTCGCCCGGGGGGCCGGGCGGGCCCGCCTCGCGCGGGCGGCGCCCCGAGGCGCGCGGGCTCTTGCGAGCTCCGGTGTCGCTCGCGCTGCGCCGAGGCCCTGGCCCGCGCCGCGGCCCGCGGCCTGGCGGCGGCCCATTGGGGCGCGGTCTCTTGCCCGAGGTTCCACTCACTCGGGAATCCTACAAGGGTCTGACCCGCGATGGCCGTCGCGCCAGCGCGCAGCGGCGACGAGGGCAAGCGCTGGTGCGGCGGCCATCGTGGGGCAGGCCTTAGAGGAGGTCGTCGAGCGAGATTGGACCCGGCAGCCCCTCGTCCTCTTCGTCCTCGGGCTGGAGCGAGAGGGGCGCGTTCGGGTCCCCCGGGAGGGGGATCGGCGACATGTCCGCGTCGGGCGCCAGGCCGGGCGGCGGGTGGTAGCCCGGCGTCGGCGGCATGGGCGGGAAGGGGCCGGGCGGGAAGAGGTCTCCGCCGGGCGGAGGACCGCCGTGGTGCGGAGGAGGCCCGCCGGGGTAGCCCGGAGGGGGCCCGTGCTGCGGGGGGTAGCCCGGAGGCGGTCCGTGCTGGGGTGGGTAGCCGGGCGGCGGGCCGCCGGGGTAGCCCGGAGGGGGCCCGTGCTGCGGGGGGTAGCCCGGAGGGGGCCCGTGCTGGGGGGGGTAGCCCGGGGGCGGTCCGCCGGGATAGCCCGGAGGGGGCCCGTGCTGGGGGTGGTAGCCCGGAGGCGGTCCACCTGGGTAGCCCGGGGGAGGGCCGTGCATGGGGGGCATTCCGCCGGGGGGGCCCATTCCGGGCGGGGCCATTCCGGGCGGGGCCATTCCGGGCGGGGCCATTCCGGGCGGGCCCAGGGACGGGGCGCCGAGCTGCTGCTGCTGCTGCTGCTGCTGGAGGTGGAGCGGGGAGACGGACTCCTCGGTCTCTGCGAAGGGGTCTGCGTCGGAGCCGACGACGGCGTCTTCGGAGATCACGAAGAACTGGCCCGCCTCCTTGAAGCGGCCCATGTGGATCGTGGTCCCGCGGCCCTCGAACTGCACGCGATCGACGCAGCTCAAGATGATCCGCATGCCGAGCGGCTTGCCGAGGCTGGCTCGGTCGCGCACCGCGCTGAGGGGGTCGATCTCCTGGAGGCCCGCGAGGGCCTCTTCGACCGAGTAGCCCGGGCCCTCGTCCTGGACCGAGATCACGAACTCGTCCTCGTCTTCGCCGAAGGTGACGTGGATCGTGCGGTTGGGGTCGCCGCCGCAGCCGTGGACCCGCGCGTTGTCGAGGGCCTCGCGCAGCGCGAGCTGGAGCTTGAACTTGGTCTCGGGGTCGAAGTCGCCCTGGTGGTCGATCCGCCCGCGCCCGACCGTGGACTGGAAGTGGTTCAGGACCTCGGGGTGGGCGCGCAGGAGGAAGGTCGCGCGCGGCTGCTGGATCGCGTGCACGAGGTCTTGCTGAGTCGCGGCGCGGTTGCGCAGGTCGACCGCGTCGTCGGCCACGATCGCGCGGTTGGCCGCGCGGTAGCGCATGTGGATGTCGCCGACGACCACCTCGTCGCCTTCGCTGACGACGGCCGCGCCTTGGACGCGCTGCCCGTTGAGCTTGATCCCGTTCTTGGTCCCGAGGTCCGAAATGATCGCCTGCTGGCCGTCGAACTCGATCCGCGCGTGGCGGCGCGAGACCGCCCGCGAGAGCAGCTGAATCTCACACTGCGGGGCGCGCCCAATGACCGTGTCCTGGGCGACCTCATAGACCCGCTGGAGCTTCTTGGTGAGCTGAACCTCGAAGTGCGGCACGCGCTCAGCGTAACCGCAACCGCTCACCTCGCCATGCCCCTCGTGGTCGCGTCGGCTAGCTGCGCTGGAAGAAGATCTCCTTGATATCCCGCAGGCTGTAGCCCATGGCGTTCAGGCCGCGGATCACGCGCAGCTCCTTGAACACCTGCTCGGGGTAGAGCCGGTAGCCGTGGCGCGTGCGCGAGGCGGCCTGGATCAGGCCGATGGCCGTGTATTGGTAGATCTGCTGTCGGCTGACGCCGCCGCGGCGCATGACCTCGCCGGCGGGGTAGAGCTTCTTCCCGTCCGGGCCGACCTCGATCGAAGGAGCGCGACCTGCCATGCCCCCCAGGCTAGGGAGCCGGCCGCGGACGGGCAAGCCGAGGAATACTTCCCCACCGCGGGGCTCCGGTCGAGGGGTGAAGGGGGCGGCGCTGCTGATAGACTCCGCCGCGCCCAGGAGCCCCCCTTGTCCAGCCCCAAGCCCTTGCCGACGGCCAACCAGCGGAAGATCGCGCGCGAGACCGAGGCCCTCGGTCGCAGCCGCGGGATCGTGCTCCGTGGCGTGGCCTTCCTGGCGCCCAGCTACGCCGAGGCCGGCGCGGCGGGCAGCCAGTCCCGCAGCCTGGCCCGGGGCCTGGCCAACCTGGGCGTCCCGATCAGCTTCCTCTCGCCCGAGCCCTGCCGCCTCCCGGAGCGCGAGACCCTCGGGCTGATCGAGCACTACCGGGTCCCGACCGGCCTGTTTCGCGCGGGTGAAGCCGGCGAGCTGAGCCCCGTCGCGCTCGGTCTGAGCGAGCTCGCGGCCCTGACCGTGCTCAAGATCGCGGCTCACCGGCTGAACCTGATCTTCGCGGAGGGGGCCGCCCTCGGCGCGGCCGCGGCTCGCGTCGGCAAGGCGCTCGGCCTGCCGAGCGTGGTCCGGATCGCCTCCTGTGGCCCCTGGGGCGAGATCCAGTCGATCGGGCGCGACCCGCAGCGGGACGCCCTCCTGGCGGGCCTGCGCGCCGCGCGCCGCGTGGTGGTCCCCAGCGAGGCGGTCGCGAGCGAAGCCCGCAGCCTGCTGGGGCTCCCGCCCGAGCGGATCGACTTGATCCCCGACGGCGTCGAGCTGGGGCACTTCAAGCCCCGCCCCTGGCGCGAGGACCTGCCCTCGCGCCTGCTTTACCTGGGCCCGCTCCACGAAGAGGCGCGCCTCGACGTGCTCCTGCGGGCCTTCGCCCAGCTGCGCGAGGAGCGCGACCTGCCCGACCTCGAGCTGGTCGTCGCGGGCGCCGGCCCGCGGCGGGAGGCCTACGGGGAGCTGGGGCGGACGCTGGGCCTGGGCAGCTCGCTGCGCTTCGTCGAGCTGGGGTCCGACCTCGACTATCAGGACCTGCTGCGCGACGCGCGGGCCTTCGTGCAGCCGGGCCCGCTCACCCCGGGCCACGCCCTGCTCGAGGCCCTGGCCACCGGGCTCCCGGCCGTCGCCGCCCGCCTGCCTGGGGTGGACGAGGTCGTCGACCACGACCGGAGCGGGCTGCTGGTGCCTCCCGACGACGCCGAGGCCCTCGCGGCTGCGCTGGGGCGCGTCCTGGGCGAGGCCGAGCTGCGCAAGCGCCTGGGCGAGGGCGCCCGCGCCGCCGCCGAGGAGCGCTTCGACCACGAGCGCTCGGCCGACCTGCACGTGGACCTCTTCGAGCAGCTGGCCGTGATCCGCGACGAGCGACCGACTCAGCCGCCGCGCCTGCTCAGCCTGCGCCGCGACGGCCCCGTCGCGCTGGCCGCGGCGCGCGCGGGTCTACGCACCACCGGCGCCGCGCTGAGCGGCCTGCTGCGGCGCAAGTAGGTCACGCGGCGCGGCGGCTGCTCCTCATGCAGAGGGTCAGCTCCGCCAGGCGGTCCTCGAGCTCGTCCAGGGAGGCTCCCCCGCGCAGGGCGCGGTCGACGAGGGCGGCCAGGCGGCCGACCTCCTTGTAGCCGTAGGCGCCCGCGCTCCCCGCCAGGCGGTGAGCGTGCTCGTGGACCGCGTCCCGGTCGCGCCGTCGGACCAGCTGCTCGAGCTCGTCGCCTCGGCCCGGCAGCTTGGCGGCGTAGCTGCGCACCAGCGCCTGGACCGGGTCCTCGCCGACCAGGGGCGCCTCGTCGCCCGCGCCGGCCAGCTGGCGGCGCAGGCAGGCGTAGAGCGAGCTCTGCTCGATGGGCTTGGTCACGTAGTCGCTGCAGCCGGCCTTGCGGCAGCGGTCGCGGTCGCCGGTCATGGCGTGGGCCGTGAGGGCCACGATCGGGGTCTGGACCCCGCGCTTGCGCAGGGCGCGGGTGGCCGCGTAGCCGTCGAGGATCGGCATCCGCATGTCCATGAAGATCAGCTGGTAGGGCCGCGCGAGCGCGCTCTCGAGCGCCTCGGCTCCGTCGGCCGCGGCGTCGACCTTGGCGCCGAGGGCCTCGAGCCGGATCCGCGTCAGGTCGCGGCTCGAGTCGTCGTCGTCGGCGACCAGGATCTCGACGCCGCGCAGGTCGGGCGGGGCGACCTTGCCCGTGCCGGCGCTCTGGCGCTTGCGCTCCGCGCTGGCCCGGCCCATGGACCCCGCCGGCAAGGAGATCGTGAACAGGGTCCCGACTCCGACCTGGGAGGCGACCTCGATCGTGCCGCCGAGCAAGCGCACGAGCTGGCGTGTGATCTGGAGCCCGAGGCCGGTCCCCTCGATCTGCGCCCTGCCGCGCTGGTCCTCGAGCTGGGTGAAGGGCTTGAACACGTCCTCCAGCTTGTCGGCGGGGATTCCGCAGCCGTCGTCGCGGACCTCGATCTGGACGCGCCGCCCGCGCGGCGCGGGCACCACTCGGCAGGTCACGTCGACGCTGCCGTCGGGCGCGAACTTGATCGCGTTCTGGGTCAGGTTGATCAGGACCTGGCGCAGGCGGAGGGCGTCGGTCTCGATCGTGCTCCACTCGCCCAGGAACTCGCAGCTCAGCTCGACGCGCCGCTTGGCCGCGACCGGGCGCATGGCGGCCTCGACCTCGTCCAGGATCTCGCTCGGGTCGACCTCGGCCAGCTCGAGCTTGAGCTCGCCGGCCTCGATCTTGGACAGGTCGAGGATCCCGTTGAGGAGGGCCAGGAGGTGGCTCGCGCAGCGGTGCGCTTGGTGGGCCCAGCCGCGCCGCTCGGGGTGCTCGGGGTTGCGCACCAGGAGGTCGGTGTAGCCGATCACGCCACCCAGGGGGGTGCGGATCTCGTGGCTCATGTTGGCCAGGAAGCTCGACTTGGCCGCGCTGGCCTTCTCGGCCCGGCGGCGGGCGATCCGCTCGGTGCGCAGGGCGCGCTGGTTGGCGACCGTCACCAGCTGGGCCAGGAGGAGGTCGTCGGAGATCCGCTCGAAGGGGCGCAGGAGCAGGAGGACGACCCCCAGCGGAGACTCGCCCAGCTCGACCTGGAGCGGGCGACGCTCCCGGGAGCAGCGCGTGATCGCCTTCTGAGCCTGCAGCTGCCACTCGGTCGCCATGGCGGCGTGGATGGGCTGCCCGACGCGGAGGTCCCCCAGGCAGGACCTCCGCGCGGCCTCGTTGCAGCGCAGCAGGCAGCCGCGCTCGTCGAGCATGAAGAGCGGGTCCGGCGAGGCTTTGAACCAGCTCGAGAGCTCGTCCTCGCGTCGTCGCTCGCTCCGGCGCCGCAGCACCGAGGCGGTGTTCGTCAAGCCCATGGCTGCTCCGCCATGCCCATGCCTCCTCTGGGCGATGGTCGGCCGTGTGGCCCCGGGCTTGAGCCCTCGCCGCGGCCTCCGGCGTAGGGTGTGAGGTCGGTGCAGGTGAGCGCTCACGATTCCAGGCAAGCTCTCGACCAGCGCGTGGCGCGAGCCGCGGGGCTGGCCGCGCTGGCCACCCTCGCGGGCGGCTTTGCCGCGTTGACTTGCGCCCAGCCGACGCTCCTCAATCGGGCCGGGGACCTGGGCGCGGTCTTGCTCTACGGGCTGATCTGCGGGCTGGGCTTCTTCCTCGCCCAGGACGCGGCGGAGGGGCGAATGGGCCCCAAGAGCGCCGCCTTCGTCGCGGGCCTGGGCTTCGCGCTCCTCAGCCCCTTGGTCGTGCTGCAGGGGGCCTACTGCGGCCTGCTCTGGGAGACGGGCTCCTTCGGCGACGCGCTGCAGAGCACGCTCAGCGAGGGCGGCGGGGTCAGCCTGGAGGTGTTCGTGGTCGCCGCCCTCAGCCTGGGCGTGCCGGCGGCCCTGGCCTCCTACCTGCGCTTCTGGGCGGCGCCGATCGCACGCAAGGCGTGGTTCGCGGGGCTCCTGACCCTGCTCGCCAGCGCCTACCTGGGGCTCGGGATCTGCGATCAGCGCAGCCTCTACCTGGGGGGCCTGAGCGGCTTCGGCCGGAGCCGTCGCCTCTTCCCGCACCTCAGCCTGGCCCTGACGGCGCTGCTCCCCCTCGCGAGCGTCGGCGCCGAGTGGCGCTGGGGCCCCCGGCGCCGGCGCGCTCGTCAGCCTCAGCGCAGCGGCTGGCGGGAGCTGGTGAGCCAGCTCAGCCCCGGCGTGGCGGCGATCCTGCTCCCGCTCCTGGCCTTCCTGCTGAGCGAGAGCGTGGGCGGCCCGCGCAAGCCCACCTGGGCGGCGCCGCAGCTGCGCGTGTGGCGCGACCTCGCGCTGACCCCCGACGTCCAGCGGGGGCTCTATCCGCTGCTGGCCTGGAGCATGGTGGCCTTCGCGCTCTATCGCTCCTCGGGCACGCGGAGCGCCTTCGTGCGGGTCGGGCTGGAGGGGGGCGTGCTCCTGGCGCTGCTCTACGCGATCGCCTATCTGCCCTTCTATCCGCTCTCAGCGGCCCTGATCCTCGGCTACGGCGTGGGGCTCCTCGGCCTCTCGCCCCTGTTCGCCCTCGTCAGCTACAGCAACGCCTGGCTCGACGCGCGCGCGGGCATGCCGCCCGCCTCGGCCGCGACCCACGGCCTGCGGGGGCTGTGGCTGGGGGTGTTCGGCGCCGGCCTGTGGCGGGCGGCCGCGGTCGCCGTCGAGCTCCACCAGAAGCTGCCCAA
>CALDQK010001187.1 GCA_937911525.1 uncultured bacterium | reverse complement strand
AGCGCCGAGCTCGACGCCGGGGTCGCGGAGCTCGACGTTGAGCAGCGACTGCTCTCCCGCCGCGATCAGGCCGGCCGCGCTGAGGGACTTCGAGAAGCGGCTCGGGCTGATCATCCGCGCAGCGGAGTCGA
Source organism: uncultured bacterium (assembly GCA_937911525.1). Lineage (GTDB taxonomy): Bacteria > Planctomycetota > J058 > J058 > J058 > NORP233. Next base: position 1,865 of record CALDQK010001187.1, on the reverse strand, counting down.
AGGCGTAGGTCTCTCCGCTCTCGCCGATCCGGCTGCCGCGGAGCAGGCGCGTGAAGGCGAGCAAGGGGTCCTCTTGCAGGGTCAAGACCCCGCAGACCTTCCCCTCGCGCGAGAAGATCGGCGCCGCGAAGAACATCGCGGCCTTGGCGCCCCCTCGGAGCCGCAGCGCGGGCACCAAGGTCGAGCGGCCCTGGAGGGCGCGCGCCATGGCGTCGGGGCGGGCCAGGGCGATCGGGCTGACAGACCCGACCTGCTCGTCGGCGAAGGCCACCAGCTCGACGGAGTCGGTCCCGACGATGCTGAGGCGATCCGCGAAGCTCGAGCCGCGGCGGCGGAGGAGATCTCGCAGCTCCAGCTCCGCGTTGCTGGCCAAGAGCGCCTCGCGCGAGCGGGGCTCGATCGTCGAGACGCGCCGCACGAGCTCGACCAGCTGAGGGTCTCCCGCGAGGGCCTCCAGCGCCGCGCACCTGGCTTGAGACCAGGCCTGCACCGCCGCGTGCGTCGCGCGGAGGGCGACCGAGAGCGACTCCCCTAGCGCGGCGCGCGCGCGCGTCTCCGTGTCGCGCAGCGCGCGGACCACGGCGAAGCCGACGCCGCCCAGGAACACCAGGAGCGCCAGCGCCGTGGCCCACCGCCGTCGGCCCAAGCCAGCTTCGGGGGCGACTTCACCTCCCCTCAGCCGTCGCGAGACGCTCAGGAGCGCCCCGACCAGCAGCAACCCCAGGCCCGCGCCGAGCACGGGGACGAGGTCGAGCGTTGGTCGCTTGGGAGCCGGGGCCGGCAGCTCGGAGATCCAGGCGCGACGAATCGCGATCTTCTCCTGCTCGCTGATCGAGGAGATCGCCTTGTCGAGGATCGAGACCAGGATCGGCCAATCCTTGCGGACTCCCAGCGCCATGTCGATCGTGAGCCCCGTCGAGCCAGCGAACTCGAGGTTGTTGAGGCCCAGCTCCCCGACCACGTGGCTCGTGATCCCCAAGGTCGCGATCATGGCCTCGGCCTCGCCGCTCGAGACCGCGAGCACGCACGCCTTGACCGTGCCGAGCTCCTCGATCACCGCCCCGGAATACTGAGCCCTGACTGTGGCGACGTAGGCGTAGCCCTTCGGGACGACCAGGCGCTTCCCCTTCAGCTCCTTGGGGAACCGGATCGGTCCCACCCCGCGCCGCACGGTGATCCCGATGGGGAGCTTCAGCAGAGGGCGCGTGAAGGAGAGCCACTCGCGCCGGTCAGCGGTCTCAGCCCCTGAGAGCAGATCCGCTCGACCCGAGCGAGTCGCGTCCAGCGCCTCGGTCCAGCTCTTCGTGTGGAGCGCCCGGATCTCGATCTTGAGCCGACGGGCGACGATCGCGAGCATGTCCGGGATCACCCCGACGTGCTCCCCCTGCGCGTTGATCGCCTCCATGGGCAGCCACGAGGGGTCCCCCGCGAGGCGAAGGACTGGGTGTTCCTTCAGCCACGCCAGCTCCTCGGGGGTCAGCCCCACGCCTCGGGACTGCGCACACAAGGGCGCCGGGGCGGCGCAGAGCAAGAATGCGAGGATCAGGACCAGGCGAAGGGGCGAGCTCATGGAGGGTCTCGGGCGCTGAGGGCGTCCGCGGCGGCGTGGGGCAGGCCAGCCGGGGAGGCTAGTCGGGCTGCGGATCGCTGTCCCACGTCTTGCGGAAGGTCACTCGGTTCTCGCCGTCGGCGCGCTCGTAGCTGACCTCGTCCATCAGCTCGCGGACCAGGTGGATCCCCAGGCCGCCGATCGGGCGATCGTCGAGGTCGCTCTCCAGGTCGGGCTCAGGCGCGCTCAGCGGGTCGTAGGCCGCCGCCTGATCGCGCACGACCGCGACCACGCTCTGGCCTTCGCAGCGTAGCTC
>CALDQK010001186.1 GCA_937911525.1 uncultured bacterium | reverse complement strand
CGCGCTACATGACGACCCGCGCCTTCGACGAGCCGAGCCAGAGCGAGCTCGAGCGCCCGCACCACTGGCGCTTCTGGCGCCAGCTCCCCCCGCGCGGGCAGCTGGGGATCTTCCTCAGCGGCTGGTACTCGCAGCCCTTCCTCCGCCACGTGAACGGCGAGCGGACCCGGGCCGAGTTCGAGGAGGACCTCGGCGAGATCCACGCCCTCGAGCGCCTCCTCGTCGACGACGGCATGCTGATCCTCAAGTTCTGGATGCACCTCGGCAAGAAGGCGCAGAAGAAGCGCCTGGAGGCGCTCCAGAACGACCCGCTCCAGTCCTGGCGCGTCAAGGAGCAGGACTGGAAGCACTGGCGCAAGTACGAGCGCTTCGTCGACGCCGCCGAGACGATCATCATGAACACCAGCCGCGGCTACGCGCCCTGGCACATCGTGGAGGGCAGCGACGAGAACTTCCGCTCCCTGCGGGTGGGCGAGCTGCTGCTCGACGCGATCCAGCGCAGGCTGGAGGCCCACGCCCGCGCCAAGGAGGCGGCCGCGGCCCAGCCCCAGCTGGTCGAGCTCCAGCCCGAGGCCGCCGACCCCGCTGCCAGCGGTCCGCTCAAGCGGCGCACGATCCTCTCGACCCTCGACCTGAAGCAGAAGCTCGCCAAGGCGGACTACAAGCAGCAGCTCGCCACGCTCCAGGGCCAGCTCAACCTGCTGCACCGCCAGCTGCGCGAGCGCGGGATCCCCACGATGCTCGTGTTCGAGGGCTGGGACGCGGCCGGCAAGGGCGGCGCGATCCGCCGGATCGTCAGCGCGCTCGACGCGCGCTCGGTCCAGGTCGTCCCGGTCGCGGCCCCCAACGACGAGGAGCGCGCCCGCCACTACCTGTGGCGCTTTTGGCGCAACGTCCCCCGCGACGGGCGCGTCGCGATCTTCGACCGCAGCTGGTATGGGCGCGTGCTCGTGGAGCGCGTCGAGGGCTTCGCGACGCCCGCCGAGTGGCGCCGCGCCTACGGCGAGATCAACCACTTCGAGCGCCAGCTGACCAACGGGGGCATGCTCCTGCTCAAGTTCTGGGTCACGATCAGCCCCGAGGAGCAGCTGCGCCGCTTCGAGGAGCGCGAGCAGATCCCCTACAAGCGCTGGAAGCTGACCGAGGAGGACTGGCGCAACCGGGACCGCTGGGGCGACTACGAGCTGGCCGTGCACGACATGATCGAGCGGACCAGCAACCGCAGCTCGCCCTGGGTCCTGGTCGAGGGCGAGGACAAGCGCTTCTCGCGGGTCAAGATCCTCCGCACGATCTGCGACCGCATGTCGGAGGCCCTCGAAGCCCACGAGGCCCGCGCCGCGAAGGAGTAACCCTCGCAATCCGCGCCCGCGCCCGGAAAGCGAGACATGGAAGAGCTGTCGCAGTCCGCGACAGCTCCCTCGCGTTCCTGAGACGGAACGGGGAAAACTCGAAAACTGGAAAGCGCGGTGGCTGCCCGACGGAGCGGCCTTCTTCGAATTGAGCTGTCGCTCTTGCGACAGCTCCTGCGCGATTCGCGAGAAAACCGCCAAGGACGCCAAGGACGCCAAGGAACGCCGCAGCTCGGCGTCCTTGGCGGTTCGATCCAAATCAGAAGGAAGGAGCTGTCGCAGTCAGCGACAGCTCCTTCGCGGTTCGGAGCTACGAAGCTTCCTACTGAGGTGCGCTGGCCTCGACCAGGGCGCCCCAGCCCTGGGCGCTGGCGCGCTGGTGGAGCAGGTCGCGCAGCTCCTCGGCGGCGCTGGCCTCGCCGCGGGCTCGCAGGAGGCGGACCTGGACCAGGGCCGCCTCGCAGGCGGCGGGGGTCTCCTCGTCCAGGCGCTGGCGAGCGCGGTCGAGCGCGCTCCGGCAGCCCTCCAGGTCGCCGGCGTCGAGGGCCGCCGCGGCCAGGTAGGTCTCGAGGGTGCCGCCGAGGAGGGGCTGCTCGAGCGAGGCTGCCTCCGCGCGGGCCCGCTCCAGGAGCGCCTGAGCGGCGGCTGCTTCGTCCCGCTGGCGCAGGGCCTCGCCCCGGAGCACCAGAGACCAGCAAGCGCCGAAGGCGTGGCTGAGGGCCTCGGCGCGCGCGGCGGCCAGGTCGAGGAGCTCCAGGGCCGGCGCGGGCTCGCCCTCGGCCAGGGCCAGGCGCGCCGACTCGATCCACCAGGCCAGGCGGGCCGGCCCCCCGGGGAGGGGGTCGCGCGGGTCGGCGAGCGCGTCCAGGCCGAGGTCGGCTCGCCGCAGCTCCTCGTGGGCCGCGGCGCGCGCCCCCCGCATCCGGTCGACGTGCGCCAGGCGGACCCGCAAGAGCGCCTCGCTGGCGCGGTCCTCGAGCGCCTGAGTCAGCTCCAGGCCTTGCTCGAGCTGCTCGCGGGCCGCCTCCAGCTCGCCGCGCTCGGCGCAGAGCAGGCCGAGGTTGGCGTGGAGCGGGATCGCGCAGCGTCGGTCGCCGCCGGCGCGCGTCTTGTCGAGGGCCAGCTCGTAGTCGCCGCGGGCCGCCTCGTGTTCGCCGCGCAGCTGCGCGACCAGGGCCCGGTTGCCCAGCGCCACGGCTTCGCCCTCGTCGGTCGCGTAGCGCTCGGCCAGCCCCTGCGCCTGACGGTAGTAGTCCGCCGCGCTGGCGAGGTCGCCCTGGAGCAAGCGCGCGTTGCCCAGCGCCGAGAGCACGCTCCCTTCGGCGCCCGCGAGCCCCTGGGCCCGCACCAGCGCCAGGGCCTCCTCGAAGGCCACCAGGGCCGGCTGGACCTGGCCGCGGGCCAGGAGGACCTTGCCCTGGAGCGCGAGCAGGCGCAGCCGGGTCGTCCCGGGCCCGCCGCGCGGGTGGTGGACCAGCTCTCCCTCGAGCACCTCGGCCGCCCGGACCGGGCGGCCCAGCACGAAGGAGGCGGTCGCGTCGCGCAAGGCCAGGTCGGCGCGCAGGTCCGCCAGCCCGAGCCGCAGCGCGAGCAGGTGGCCGAGGCGCGCCTCGGCGGCGGCGCGGGGCGGGCTCTCGGAGAGCTCGACCCAGAAGGCGTCGACTCGCTCGCGCAGGCGCTCGCGCAGGCCCTCGCTGTTCGCCAGGCGCTCCAGCTCTTCCTCGGCTGGCTCGTGGCCTCGCTCCAGCAGCTCGCAGAGCTCGTTCCAGAGGGAATCGCGACCCATGCCCGGAGTCTAACCCTCCCGCGGCGCCTACTTGATGCGTTGGGTGGGGGCCTCGTCGTCCCGGTCTTCGCCGAGGCGCGCCAGCAGCTCGCTGGGCGGCTTGCCCTTGACCCCGACCGTGCCCAGCTCCAGCTCGTCCTCGAGCTCGTAGCGGACCGGCCCCGGGTAGGCGCGCAGCGCGCCGAAGAGCTCCAGCCCTTCCTCAGCGCTGACCACCAGGGTCCCCAGGAGCACGGTCAAGACCTCGACGCGCTCGGCGAACTCCAGGGTCAAGGTGCCCGTCCGCTGCTCGTCCTCGACGCGGAGCAGCAGCTCGCGCAGCTCGCGCCAGGTGTGGCTCGCGCCGCGCAGGCTCTTTCCGCCGCCGAGGAGGGTCACGAAGCGGCCCGAGTCCTCCAGCAACGCGTCCCCGAGCTGATCGACCGACTTGCGCAGGCAGGCCTCGAACACCAGCTCGCCGAACTGGAGCAGGGCCCGGTGGGTCAGGGGCGCCTGTTCGTTGGGGATCAGCCGGTAGCCGTCCAGCCAGGTCCCGTTCGAGCTGCCGAGATCCTCCGCGAAGGGGCGGGGTGAGCCCTTGGGCCAGCTCAAGCGCGCGTGCCGGCGCGAGATCGAGGAGTGCTGGAGGACCAGGTCCTGGCTGCCGTGGCGACCGACGGTGAGCGTCATGCCAGGCTTGAGCGTCGTACGGGCCGCTCCCGAGACCGGGATCAGATCGAAGGACATGGACATGTTGTTCGCTCCTCCACTCCCAGCTCGTGGGGACCACTATGACCAAGCCCGCGCGCGCCGAAAAGGCGGAGCGCCGGATCGCGAGATCCCCCCAGAGGGAGCGAGCGAGGGTGGCGGGTGCTAGCGTGCGAGCATGATCGCTGGACGCGCTAGCGCCGCCGCCACGGCAGCCTTCGCCGCCGCCCAGGAGGGCTTCGCCCCCGACTTCTACGGGCAGCTCGGTGAACTGACCGTCTCCTCCCTGGGCCTGGGGACCTACCTCGGCCAGGGCGACCCCGAGACGGACGCGGGCTACCGGGCCGCGCTCCTGGCCGCCCTGCGCGGTGGCCTGAA
>CALDQK010001185.1 GCA_937911525.1 uncultured bacterium | reverse complement strand
GAGGTCGCCCGGCTGGAAGCCCGGCGCGCTGGAGGTTCAGGCCGACCCCGCCAGCGTCGGTCGCGAGCAGGACCGCCGTGCGCGGGTCGTCGTGGAAGTCGACCACGTTGTGGCAGCGCTGGCGCTGGCTCTCGCGGCCCGTGAAGTAGACCGCCCGTCGGTCGGCGCGCGCCAGGACGTCGCCGAGGGCCCAGTGGACGAGGGTCAGCATCCGCCGCCACTCGCTGAAGATCACCACCTTCTCGTCGCTTTGGAGCAAGCCCTCGACCAGGTCGCGCAGGGCCGTGAGCTTGGGGCTCTCGAGCCAGTCGAGGGTCTCGTCGTTGACCGTCTCGAGGCCCTCGATCAGGGGCCACACCTCCTCGAAGGCGTGCTGGGCCATGCCGTTGCTGATCACCCGCTGGTTGGCCAGCAACCCCATCAAGCGGAAGAACTCCTCACGGGTGAGCGGACGCTCCTGCTGAACTCGACCCAGCGCCGCGATGCTGGGCTCCATTGCGGCGTGCGCTTGCCGCTGCCGCGCCGTCATGGAGACCCCGATCACCTCGTCGGTGCGCGGGGGGAGCTGGTCCAGGACCTCAGCGCGCGTCCGACGCAGGACCGTCGGCGCCAGGCGCTCGCGCAGGGTGTGGAGGTTGGTCGCGCCGAGCGGCGCGCCGCCCTGCTCCTCGCCGCGCAGGGTGAAGCAGGTCCCCAGCCGCCAGCGCGGCGCCAGGGCCGACTCGTCGATCCAGTCCATGAGCGAGGCCAGCTCGCTGAGGTTGTTCTCGAGCGGGGTCCCGCTCAGGGCGAGCCGCCAAGGGGGCTGGAGGCGCTTGACCGCGTGCGCGGTCTGGGTCTCCCAGTTCTTGATCCGCTGGGCCTCGTCGAGGACCACGACGTCTGGCTCCCAGGCCTCGAGCAGCTGCGCGTCGCGGCGCACGAGCGCGTAGTTGACGATCAGGAAGCCCTCCTGGGTGTCGCGGTAGAGGGCGGCCCGCTGGGCGGGGCTCCCCGTCACGACCCGGACCGGGGCGTCGCTGAAGGAGCGCCACTCGCGCAGCCACTGCGGCTTGAGGCTGGAGGGCACGATCACCAGCCCGCGCCGAACGCGGCCCAGCCGATGCAGCACGTGGCAGGAGGCGATCGCTTGGACCGTCTTGCCGAGGCCCATGTCGTCGGCCAGCAGCAGGCGCCCGCTGGCGAGCACGCGCGCCACGCCCTCGCGCTGGTAGTCGAGCAGGGGCTGCTCCAGGCTCGCCAGCGCGCGCTCGAGCTCGTCGGGCGCGACGCTGCTCGCGAGCAGCAGCTCGAGGCGCGAGACCTCGGCCGAGAGGAGCGCGACCAGGGCCGGGTCGGGCAGGTGCCGCTCGCCCGCGTAGCAGCTGGGCCAGGTGGCGTGGTCGAGCAGCAGGCGCGTCAGCTCGAGCCGACGTGCAGGCTCGTCCGCGAACACCGCGCGGGGAGTCCAGCGCAGGTCGGCCGGGTTCCCCACCGGGCGCAGCCACGCTTCGATCAGATCGTGCTCGTCGGGGGAGAGCGGACCGTGTCCCGCGACGAGGATCACCCGCTCCAGCCAGTCCCCCGCCCCGTCCCAGGGACGCGCCGGGGACCAGGTCAGGCGAGCGTGCAGGTCGAGCGGCGCGGCTCCCTGCGAGATCGCCCGCTGCCAAAGGCGCGGTCGGCCGACGAGGTCACGCAGCACCGCGAGCAGGTGCTTGCAGACCCCCAGCGAGTTGCAGCGGAAGTCGCGGCAGTCGCAGCTGCCCTCGAGCGGGCTGACGCTGCGCAGGTGGGTCCGGTAGGGGCGAGCGCCCTCGTCGGGGTGGCCGGTCGCGTAGATCCCGAACACCTCGCCGCCCTCGGGCCGCTCGACCACGCCCAAGCCCTCGCGTTTGCAGGCGCGGAAGCGCCGGCCGAGGGCCACGACCGCGTCGCGGCGGCAGGGGAAGCCGCCTGCGAGGGGCGAGTGCGCGAAGACCAGCTCCAGCAAGGGGTCCGCGAGCTTCGCGCCCGCGAAGTCCTTCACCCGGGGATGGAGAACCCCCCAGGCTTCCAGGCCGACCCACCTCTGGGGATTGGGCCTCTGGGGATTGGGCCTCTGGGGATTGGGCCTCTGGGGGATGGGCAGACTGGCGTCGCGGACGGGGGCGAGGACTTCCATGGCTCAACTCCAAACACGAGCCGAACCTTACGTTTCCCGACCGACACCCCCGGACGGTCTTCGCAAGATGTTCGCGTGCAGGAGCTTGCCTCAGACCAGCGTCGGCGATGGTCGGCTGAGGGGCGCGCGGGACGCGACGCCCGCCCGCAGGACGCGCCCGAAAGCCTGTTCGCCTAGCTCGGTGGCCGCCTGGCCCGCGCGGAAGGCGATGCGTCCGCCGACCACCACGGCCGGGACCGCCTCGTCGTTGCGGCGGACGAGGCGCCGTAGCCCGCCGAACTCGGGGACCGGCTCCTCGTGGACCTCGTCCAGGCGCTCGTCGAGGGCGGCGGGGTCGATCACGACCAGGTCGGCCCGCGCGCCGACCTCGAGCACCCCCGCGTCGAGGTCGCACCAGCGCGCGATCTCGCTCGTCAGGCGCTCGACGGCGCGCCCGACGCTCATGAAGGGGCGCCCCGCGCGCTCGGCGTCGCGGACCAGCTTCAGCAGGCGGAGCGGGAAGTTGTAGTGCGCCATGTTGCGCAGGTGCGCGCCGGCGTCGGAGAAGCCGATCAGGATGTCGGGGTGGCTGACGATCCACTCCAGCCACTCGGGCCGGTCGTTGCCCATGACCGTGTACCAGCGCAGGGCCTTGCCGTGCTCGATCACGAGGTCGAGGTAGGTGTCGATCACGTCCTGGCCGCGTTCGTCCGCGAGCTGCTGGAAGGTCTTGCCGACCAGGGCGGCGTCACCGGGGCAGGCGATCACCTCGGCCAGGGCGAAGTCGCGGTGGTAGGCGCGCGGCATCCAGCGGCGGCGCCACTGGCGCTTGAAGCGCTTGCGGTAGGCGGGGTCCGCCAGCAGCCGGTCGCGCGCGGCGGGGTCCGAGAGATGGAGCGCCGCCGCGCCCGCGCCGAACTCCTCGAACACGATCAGGTCGATCCCGTCCGCCCAGAGGTCGAACACCTCGGGCAGGGCCTGCATGCGGAAGTCGGCCCCGAGGAAGCGGTTGAAGAGGCGCCCCAGCCAGCCCGCGATGCGAAAGGCGAAGCGGTCGCTGCGCACGTCCATCATCGAGATCAGCGTCAGCTTGAGCGGCTTGAACACGAAGGCGCCCATGCTGAGCAGATAGAACAGGATCACGTTCAGCTTGGTCGAGATGTTGGGCACCGCCTGCAGCACCCGCCCGCGCTCGCGCAGCTGGCGGGAGAGGGCCCAGTACTCGCGCCAGCTCGCGAACACGCTCGGCATGGGCCGGCTGCGGAACTCCTCGCCGTCCATCTTGTCCCAGGGCAGGGTCGAGATCGAGAGGCCCACGTAGCCCTCGTCGAGGGCCTCCCCCAGCCAGGCCTGCATGCGCGCCATCTCGTCCTTGGTCGGACGCACGCCCTTGCTCAAGCTCCGCTCCATGCCCATGGCCTTGCTGCGCAGGGTCGAGTGCCCGAGCAGGCAGGCCACGTTGGGCCCGAGGGCCTGCTGCTCGAGGTGAGCGAGGTATTCCCTCGGCGAGTCCCAATCCTTGCGCTCGCGGATCATCGGCAGCACGACCTCGCGCGGGATCGCCTCGACCCGGCAGAACTGATCGGCCAGCCCCTCGGGCTCGCCCATGACCATGCTCAGGCTGCAGCTGCCCATGACCGCCGTCGTGACCCCGTGGCGGAGCGACTCGGCGAGCTGGGGGCTGACCTCGACCTCGGCGTCGTAGTGGGTGTGCAGGTCGAGGAAGCCTGGCGTGACCCACTGCCCGCTGGCGTCGATCACCTCGGCCGCGGGGCTCGCCTCGAGCTCCGGCCCGAGCGCGGCGACCACGCCGTCGCGGACCAGCACATCGGCCCGCACCCCCTCACCTCCCAGGCCGTCGAACACGGTCCCGCCGCGGATCAAGAGCTCGCTCATCGCTTCTCCTCCAACCAGGTCGTCAGCAGCGGACGGAACGCGTCCAGCACCTCGGGGCCGAGCGAGTCCTCGCCCGTCAGCACGCGGTTCAGGGCCAGCCCGTCCAGGAGCGCCGTCACGAGCCGCGCGCCCACGACCGCCTCGGCCTCGCTGACCCCGAAGAGCTCGGCGAAAGTCTGGCTGGCGCCCGCCAGGAAGCGGGCGTCCACGCCCGCCACCGCCGCGCGCAGCTCCTCGTCGCTGCGCGCCGCGACCACCAGCTCCAGCCAGGCGCTGAGGGTCGGACCCGCGTAGATCTCCCACAGGGCCGCGAGCACCCCCTCGAGGTCGGCGCCGTCGACGCGGCCCGCGAACTCGGCCCGCCGCAGCTCGAACAGGTGCTCGACCGCCGCGCTGACGAGCTCGGCCCGGGTCGGGAAGTGGTGCAAGAGCGCGCCCTTGCTCACGCCCGCCGCGCGGCACACCGCCGCCAGGCTGGTCGCCCCGTAGCCCCGCTCGACCAGGACCTCCACGGTCGCGCTCAGCAGCCGCTCTCGCGTCTCGACGCTACGCGCCTGAACCATCGCCAAAACCATCCACGCGGACTGTTTTCGCGTGAGGCGCGGCTCGGGTCAAGGGAAAACCATCCGTTCGGTTGGTTTTTCCTCGTTCAGAGCCGCCAGCGCAGGACCTCGCCGTCCGCGCCGCCCGAGAGGAGGGCGTCGCCCGCGGGCGACCACGCGAGCGCCTCGACCCCGCCCGTGTGGGTGGCCACCTCGAGCTCGCCGCCCGCGAGGTCGAGCAGGCGCAGCCGCCCCTCCCCGTCGCCGCAGGCGAGCAGGGCGCGGCTGGGGTGCGCGGCCAGGACGCGAGCCGGCTGCTCCAGCAGGCGCTGCTCCGCGCCGCTCGCGAGCGAGAGCAGGCTCACCGTCCCGCCCCGGGCCAGGGCGACCCGCTCCCCGTCCGCCAGCGCTGCCAGCGCCGCCACCCTCCAGTCGCCGTTGGCCGGCTCGGGCAGCTCGAGGGCGGCGCGCGGCGCGAGGGTCTCAGCGCAGAAGGTCCGCAGCGCGGGCTTCGGACGCCCCCCGCGCCCCCCCAGGGACGCCGAGGAGGACACGAAGGGCTGGAGCAGCCCTCCCGTGCGCGAGAGGCCGTAGGCCAGCTCGCGCCCAGGCGAGAGGCTGAGCAGGCCCGCGCTGCTCGCGAGCAGGGGCTCGCCCGCCTCGCCGCGGTCGAGGTCCCACAGCACCACCTGCTGGTCCCGCGAGACCGAGAGCACCCGGCGCCCGCCTGGCAGCGCGTGGAGCGAGTCGACCCAGGCGTCGAGGCGGATCGGCTCACGCAGCACCTCGCCCGTGGGGCTGAGCAGGCGCAGGCGCCCGTCCCAGCCGCCGCTGACCAGCTCTCCCGAGTCCAGGAAGCAGAGCGCGCTGACCCCCGGCGGGTGGAGGCCCTGGAGGTGGGCCAGCTCCTCCCCCTCGACCGAGAACGAGCGCACGCTCCCGTCGTCGGAGCCGCTCGCGAAGCGCTGGCCGTCGGGCGACCAGGCCAAGGCCTGGACCCAGCTCTCGTGCTCGCCCAGGAGCTCCGCGACGAAGGTCTCTGGCAGGCGCCCCGGATCGAGCGCGCGAGGCGTCGGCTCGCGCTGAGCGCGCGCGACCGCGGCGCCCAGGTCGGTCAACTCGATCCCGCGCCGCGCGACGACCAGGCGCCCGTCGGCGAGAGGCGCGATCGGCGCCTCGCGCGGGTGGCGCCGGTCGCACGAACGGTCCCGCAGCGCGCGCTCCTCGCCGCTGCCCGCGTCGAAGGCGACCACCACGTCGTCCTCGCGCCCCGCGTAGAGGAGCGCCCCGTCGGGGCTGAAGCGGAGGTGCACGAAGTCGAAGGAGTCCGCCCAGGCCGGGTTGCGCCAGCGCGGCTCGCCGCGCTCGAGGTCCCACAGGGGCAGGCCCCCCTGCATCGCCGTCGCCAGCGCGTCGCCCGCGGGGGAGAAGGCCACGGCCCGGACCCACAGGCAG
>CALDQK010001184.1 GCA_937911525.1 uncultured bacterium | reverse complement strand
CAGGATCGTGGGCCAGGGCTTGGGGTTCACCGGCAGGATGACGTCGAGGTCGGCCACGTCGCCGTCGGGGCGAGCCACGTCGGGGATCGGCACGTGGATCACCAGCTCGCCGCCCGCGCTGGAGGGGTCGCTCTGGCTGGGGTGGACGGAGGTCTGAGCGCTGGCCGGGGCGGCGAGGAGCAGGCCGATCAGGGCCAGCGAAGCGACAGCGGTGCGGTTCACGCGGGGCTCTCAGTCGTGGTGGCGGCCCCGCGCGAGCGGGGCTGCTGGAGGCCAGGGAGGGTCGGGGCGTGGGGGGTCAGGACGCCGAGCAGGCGCATTCGGATCCCGGTCCAAGCGCGCTCGAGGGGCTCGGTGGTGCCGAAGAGCTGGTGGCCCGAGTTGGCGCTCCCCATGAAGGAGTGCACCTCGAAGGCCAGCTGGGGGACGTCGACGTCGGGGCGCAGGTGGCCGAGCTCGATCCCGCGGCTGATCACCTGGCGCAGGATCACGTTGAACTCGACCACGCCGCGGAGCATCCGCTCGCGGATCGCGCCCGGGCGGCTCTGGTATTCGGCGGCGACGGCCGTGAAGAAGCAGCCGTGCTCGAACACGCCCCCGTAGGCGTAGTCGAGCCAGGACTCGCAGAGGTGCCACAGGCGCGGCAGCCCCTCGGGGGTGTCGAGGATCGGCTGGACCACGGCGGCCCCGAAGCGGGCCACGGCGTGCTCGTAGACGGCGAGCTGGAGCTCTTCCTTGGTCTTGAAGTGGCTGAACAGGCCGCTCTTGGACATCCCGATCGCCTTGGCGACCCGCCCGAAGCTCAGGCCCTCGAGGCCCTCGACTTCGGCGAGGCCCAATGCCGCGTCCAGGATGGCCTGCTGTGTCCGCGCGCCCTTGCTGGTGGTCTTCGTTCCCATGCGGCGCAGACACTAGCAAAGAAAAGCGACCGGTCGCACTTTTTTCTTATGCGCTAGCTATCAATGGGTTTGTGGGAGCCTTCGCTGCGTGCGGGATCGGGCGTGCCGCGCAGCGTCATAATTTCGGGCATTGGACAGGGGCCCGAGACGGGCTATAGGGTGTGCCCCTCGCGCGACCCCCCGCTGCCATCCACGGCGCCGATTTGGGTCCGCCCATCCACGAATCGAGGTGCACATGGCGAAGCTCGTGATCGTCGAGTCGCCCACCAAGGCCAAGACGCTCAAGCGCTTCCTCGGGGACGACTTCGTCATCGAGTCCAGCGTCGGCCACGTCCGAGACCTGCCCAAGAAGAAGGGCGATCTGCCGGAGAAGGTGCGCAAGGAGCCCTACGCGACGAGCGAGACCCTCGGGATCAACGTCGAGGACGGCTTCAAGCCCTACTACGTCGTGCACCCCGACAAGAAGGACAAGATCAAGGAGCTGAAGAAGCTCGCCAAGGAGGCGGACGAGCTCCTGCTCGCGACTGATGAGGATCGCGAGGGCGAGGCGATCAGCTGGCACCTGCTCGAGCTGCTCAAGCCCAAGGTGCCCGTCAAGCGGATGGTGTTCCACGAGATCACCAAGAGCGCGATCCTGAAGGCGATCGACGACACGCGCCAGATCGACGAGAAGCTCGTCGAGGCCCAGGAGGCGCGCCGGATCATCGACCGCCTCTACGGCTTCGGCGTCTCGCCGGTCCTGTGGCGCAAGATCCGCCCCGGGATCTCGGCCGGCCGTGTGCAGAGCGTCGCGATCCGAATGATCGTCGAGCGCGAGCAGGCCCGCCTGCGCTTCGTCCCCGCCACCTACTGGGGGATCAACGCCGAGCTCCAGTCCGCGGACGACACGGGCGAGGCGGCCGGCAAGCAGTTCCCCGCCCGCCTCGCGACGCTGGACGGCAAGCGCCTCGCGTCGGGTAAGGACTTCGACCCCGACACGGGCAAGCTGCTCCGCGACGACCTCGTCCACCTCCTCGGCGAGGAGGCCAACGCGGTCCGCGAGGCGCTCGAGGCCCACGCCCTGCGCGTGATCGAGACCGAGGAGAAGCCTTACAAGCGCGCTCCAGCGGCGCCCTTCACGACCTCGACCCTGCAGCAGGAGGGCAACCGCAAGCTGCGCTTCGGCTCCGATCGCACCATGCGCGCCGCCCAGACCCTCTACGAGAACGGCTACATCACCTACATGCGTACCGACTCGGTCAACCTCTCCACGGAGGCGGTCGAGGCCACGCGCGAGGAGATCAAGCAGCTCTACGGCGAGGAGTACCTCCCGCCCGAGCCGCGGGTCTACAAGGGCAAGTCCAAGAACGCGCAGGAGGCCCACGAGGCGATCCGCCCGGTCGGCTCGCCCCGCTTCCCCAGCGTGGAGGAGGTGGCCAAGAAGCTCGGCAGCGACCCGGCGCGGGTCTACGAGCTGATCTGGAAGCGCACCATGGCGTGCCAGATGAAGAACGCCACCGGGCGCCGGATGTCGATCCGCTCCCAGAGCGCCTGGAGCGAGCGCGAGGCGATCCTGACCGCCAGCGGCAAGGTGATCGACTTCGCCGGCTTCCTGCGCGCCTACGTCGAGGGGAGCGACGACCCCGAGGAGGAGCTCGCCGACCAGGACACGATCCTGCCCCCGGTCAAGGAGGGCGACGCCCTGACCGCGCTCGTGATCGAGCCCAAGGAGAGCGTGACCCAGCCGCCGGCGCGCCTGACCGAGGCCTCGCTGGTCAAGGCGCTCGAGGAGTCGGGCGTCGGTCGTCCCTCGACCTACGCCTCGATCATTCGCACGATCGCGGCGCGCGACTACACCTTCAAGAAGGGCAACGCGCTCGTCCCGACCTGGCTGGCCTTCGCGGTCGTCCGGCTCCTGCGCGAGCACATGACCCACCTGATCGACTACGACTTCACGGCCGACATGGAGGATCGCCTCGACACGATCGCCCGCGGCGAGGCCGAGTCGGTGCCCTACCTCAAGTCCTTCTACTTCGGGAACGGCACGATCGGGCTCAAGGACCTGATCGAGCAGAAGAAGGACGAGATCGACCCCCGCGTAGTGTGCTCGATCAAGCTCGGGGTCGACGGTGAAGGCCGCGACGTGGTCGTCCGCGTCGGCCGCTACGGGCCCTACCTCGAGCGCGAGATCGACGAGGAGACCAAGGACCGCGCCAGCCTGCCCGACGGCATGGCGCCTGACGAGCTCAACATGGAGAAGGCGATCGAGCTGCTCGAGGCCGGCGCCCGGGCCAACGAGCCGATCGGCGCCCACCCCGACAACGGGGAGCCGATCTACGTCAAGACCGGCCGCTACGGCCCCTACGTCCAGCTCGGCGAGACCAAGGACGAGGACGGCAAGCCCAAGAAGGAGAAGCCCAAGATGGTCTCGCTCCTGCCGGGCATGACGCCGGAGACGATCGACCTCGAGACCTGCCTCGAGCTGCTGACCCTGCCCCGGACCCTGGGCCAGGACGCCGAGGGCAACGACGTGGTGGCCCACTACGGCCGCTACGGCGCCTACGTCAAGCGCGGCAAGGACACCCGCAGCCTGGGCGACGACGACAACGTGCTCGAGGTCCAGCTCCCGCGGGCCCTCGAGCTGCTGGCGCAGGAGAAGAAGCGGGGCCGCTTCTCGGCCAAGGAGCTGAAGGTCTACAAGGACGTCGAGGCCCTCGACGGCGCCACGATCACCATGTTCAAGGGCCGCTACGGTCCCTACGTGAGCGACGGCGAGTACAACGCCTCGCTCCCGCGCGACGCGGCCGACCCCCTGGCGCTGACCGAGGAGCAGGCCGTCGAGCTGATCCTGGCGCGCAAGGCCAAGGGCCCGCCCAAGAAGAAGAAGAAGGCCAAGAAGAAGACGGCCAAGAAGAAGACGACCAAGAAGAAGACGGCCAAGAAGAAGACGGCCAAGAAGAAGACGACCAAGAAGAAGGCGACCAAGAAGAAGGCGACCAAGAAGACCGCCGCCAAGAAGACCGCCGCCAAGAAGACCGCCGCCAAGAAGAAGACGACGAAGAAGAAGGCGACCAAGAAGAAGGTCGCCAAGAAGACCGCAGCCAAGAGCGAGTCCGAGGAGTAGCAGCGGGAGACCGCGCGTCGCCTCGCTTCCTCCGCCAAGTTCCGATCAAGCGCGCGGGCCCCTCTGTCGCAGGGCGGCCCGCGTCTGCTCGAATGCCGCCTTCGCCGGCGCACGCCCAGGAGCCCCTCCCATGACGCGATCCCTCCCGCTCGCCCTCCTGATCGCCCTGCTCGCGCTGGGCCTGGCCCGAGCCGACGAGGAGCCGGCGCCCCTGCGCTCGGGCCCCATGCTCGGCTACGTCTCGCTCCGCTCCGCGACGGTGTGGGTCCAGACGACCCGGCCGGCCAGCGTCCAGCTGCGCTACTGGCCCCAGGCCGCGCCCGCCAAGGCGCGCTTGACCGATCCGGTCATGACCCGCAAGCAGGACGGCCTCTGCCTGACGATCCTGGTCGACGGGCTGACGCCGGGCACTCGCTACGACTATGAGCTCTACCTCGACGGCGTCCACGCGGCGCGGCCCTATCGGACCGACTGGACGACCCGCCCGCTCTGGCAGTGGCGGACCTCGCCGCCCGACACCACGCTGATGCTCGGCTCGTGCTCGTTCGTGAACGAGGACCCCTACGATCGTCCGGGGCGCCCCTACGGCGGCGGCTTCGAGATCTTCCAGACCATGGCCAAGGTCAAGGCCGACGCCATGTTCTGGCTGGGCGACAACGTCTACCTGCGCGAGGTCGACTGGAACACCCGCGAGGGGATCGCGGCTCGCTACCGCTGGAACCGCAGCCGCCCGATCTTGCAGGCGCTCCTGGCCAACCAGCCCAACTACGCGATCTGGGACGACCACGACTTCGGGCCCAACGACAGCGACCGGACCTACCCCCTGCGCGACCACTCGCTCGAGATCTTCCAGCGCTACTGGCCCGCGGTCGTCTATGGGACCCGCGAGACGCCTGGCACCTTCCAGCACATCGCCCTGGCCGACTCCGAGATCTTCCTGCTCGACGACCGCTACTACCGCAACAGCAACAAGATGGCGCCCGGCAAGGACAAGCGCATGCTGGGCAAGCGGCAGCTGAAGTGGCTCAAGGAGTCGCTGCTGAGCGCGCGCGCGACCTTCAAGCTGATCATGAACGGCAACCAGATCCTCAACGACAAGACGCCCTACGAGTCCATGGCGGCCCTCTTCCCCCAGGAGAAGAAGGAGCTCGTCGACTGGATCGTCGAGCAGCGGATCGAGGGCGTGGTGTTCATCTCGGGCGATCGCCACCACACCGAGCTGCAGGCCCACAAGGTCCCGGGCGGCTACCCGCTCTACGAGCTGACCTGCTCGCCCCTGACCAGCGGCGCGCACAAGCTGCCCAAGGATCACGTCGAGTTCGACCACCCGCAGCGCGTCCCCGGCACGCTGGTGGGCGAGCGCAACTACGCGCTGCTCAAGCTCGAGGGGCCGGCGCGCGAGCGGAAGCTCGTGATCGAGGTCTACGGGGTCAAGGGCGAGCGGCTCTGGCGCCATGAGATCGCGCGCAGCCAGCTCGGCTGGACCAAGAAGAAGAAGGGGAAGCTCTATTGAGCGCGCCGCGCGTCGCCCTGCCCTTCGCACCCGGGCGTCCGGCCCTCGTGGGGGCGGTCCACCTCTTGCCCTTGCCGGGCTCGCCGGCCTGGGCGGCCAGCGGGCGCCCCAGCCTGGACGAGGTCGTCGAGCGCGCGCTGAGCGACGCGCGCGCCTACCTCGCCGCGGGCTTCGACGGCTTGATCGTCGAGAACTACGGCGACGCGCCCTTCTACAAGACGGTCCCGCCCGAGACCGTGGCCTGCCTGACCCGCGCTGCGCGGGCCGTGGTCGAGGTCGCGGGTGAGGCGCCCGTGGGCGTGAACGTGCTCCGCAACGACGCCCACGCCGCGCTCTCGTGCGCCCTGGCGACGGGCGCCCGCTTCGTGCGCGTCAACGTCCACAGCGGCGCGGCCGTGACCGACCAGGGCCTGATCGAGAGCGAGGCCGCGAGCTCGCTCCGCCTGCGCGCCGCGCTCGGCGCGGGGCCGGGCGAGGGGAGCCCGATCGCGCTCCTGGCCGACGTCCACGTCAAGCACGCGGCCCCCCTCGGCGAGCAGGACCTCGGCCGCGCGGCGGCCGACGCGGCCGAGCGCGGCCGGGCCGACGGCCTGATCGTGTCGGGCGCGGCCACCGGGTCGGCGCCGAGCCCGGGCCGGATCGAGGCCGCGCGCGCCGCGGCCTTCGGCGTGCCGATCTGGCTGGGCAGCGGGCTGAGCCTGACGAACCTCGGCGCGCTCCTGCCCCTGCTGGACGGCGCGATCGTGGGCAGCGCCGCCGAGCGCGAGGGCAAGGCCGGCAACCCCGTCGACCCCGAGCGCGCGGCCGCGCTCGTGGCCGCCGCGCGCGCGACCGGGTAGCGCCGGGCCGTGGGACGGGGGCGGATCCGGATCTCCTACTTCGACGTGGTCGGCAAGGCGCTGCCGCCCCTGCCGGACCACGAGGTCGGCCGCGCGATCGCCAAGCTCTCGGCGACCTATCGCGCCGGCCGCAGCGACTTCGACTTCAGCAGCGAGGTCGGCCGCGCGGCCTACGCCTGGCACCACCTGCCGGCGCACATGAGCGACCTGACCCGCCTGCTCGGCGACCTGCCCGAGCTGCTCGAGGGGCGCCGCTCGCTCTCGGTGTTGGCGCTCGGCGCCGGACCGGGGAGCGAGGTCCTCGCGCTGCTGGAGCTGATCAGCCAGCGCAAGGCCAAGGGAGAGCTCGAGCTGCTGGAGCGGGTCGAGGTCACCCGCGTCGATCACTTCAGCGCCTGGGACCAGAGCTTCGCGCGCCTGCTCAGCGCCGCTCGCGAGGCGGTCGGGGCGCGCCGCTGCGGGCTGGGCACGGAGTGGGAGCTCGAGGCGCCCGCGCAGTCGCTCCGCTGCGACCTCTCGCGCGCGCCCCTGAGCGAGCAAGTGCTCGCGGCCGCGCAGGGGGTGAACCTGATCCTGGCCATGAACCTCGTCAGCGAGGTCGCCCCGCGCGGGACCGAGGAGCTGCCCGCGGGCCTGGCGGCCAACTGGGAGGCCTTGCTCCAGGCGGCGCCCGAGGCCGACGCCCTGGTCCTCGACCGAGCCGGCGCGCCAGGGGTCCACGAGCGCGTGCTCGAGATGGCCGAGCGCGCCCACGCGCTGGGGCGCGGCGTCCTGGGGCCCAAGACGCGCGAGGCGACCTGCGACTCGGTCCTGACCAAGCGGGTCAAGGCGCTCTACCGGCACGTGAAGCTGCCCACGACCAAGCACGAGGACCGGCCGGTCAAGAACCTCAAGACCGTGTGGCTGCTCTGCTGAGCTAGCCCGGCAGCCTGAACCTCCCCGGCGGGACGCGCGGGTTGGCGCTCAGGTAGAGCTCCTGCACGAAGCCGGGGTCTTCCTGCGCGGCCTCGCCGCAGCGGAGCAGGATCAGGAGCGCCAGGCTGGTGACCCCCGCGCAGCCGGGGCAGCGAAACCACAGGATCTGGGGGCGGGCCTCCCAGTAGCGGAGCATCGGCTCGTCGCAGGCGCGGCAGGTCGCCCGCGCGTCGATCCCCTGGGGGGTCAGCTCGCGGACCTGGAAGCGGACTTCGACCTCGGGGTCGTCGCTCATGAGCTGGGCCAATCGTCGAGGGTGGCGCGGGCCGCGTCCTCGCCAGGGGTGGTCAGCGGGTCGCGCACGAGGTGCTCGCGCAGGCCGTCGAGCTGGAGGCGCAGCTTGCGCGCCACCTGCCAGGGGGCCGAGAGAATGATCGTGGTGAGCGCGGCGGCGGGGACCTTGATCAGGGAGAACACGAGCCAGGTCACGGAGATCAGCGCCCAGAGGACCTCCTGCGCGTAGACCGCGCCGCGCACGAGGCGGAACAGGCCGGGCTTGCCGCGCGCCAGGCTGCGGCCGAAGAGCATCTGCGCCAGGGCGGGGATCAGCAGCAGCCCGCAGCAGATCGGCACGCTCCAGGACGAGGGCGGCGGGCGGCGCGAGTCGGCGATCAGCACCCAGGAGAGCAGGGCGACGAGCCCATAGACCACCACCGCGGCCGCGCCCAGGAGCGCGGTTCGGCGGCGGATCGCGTCCAGGGTCACGGCCAGCTGCGGATCGAGCTCGACCTCGAGCCGGCGCAAGCGCTCGCGCAGCGCGGGCTGCTCCTCGCTCGGCACGCGCCCCACGACCGCCTCGGCCAGGCGCAGGTCCTGCGCGGCCAGGGCAGCCTCGATCAGCGCGCGGGCGGTCTGGTCGAGGAGCTCCTGGGCGGCGGCGTTCTCGGGCCAGCGGCGGAGGGCGCCCTGCAGCAGACCCTCGGCGCGGAACAAGGGCGCGTAGGGATCGGGCCGCTCGCGCTGCTCGTCCGGGGTGAGGTGGGCCGGCCCCTCTTCGGCGAGGAAGGCGGCGCGTTCGCTCGCGGCGGCGGCCTCGGCGAGGGCCGCGCGGGCCAGCTCGACCTGGGCGCGGGACTCCTCGCGAGCCGCCGCGCCGGAGCGGAAGCGGGCGAAGGCCTCGCGCAGCTCGCCGGCGTCGGCGAAGCGCGCGCCGGGGTCGCTCGCCAGGCAGCGCTCGGTCAGCTCGAGCAGCTGGGGCGAGGCGGGCGCGCGCGGCTCGAGGGGCAGCACGTCGTTGCGGGCCGCGGCGCTGAGCACGTTGATCAGCGAGGCGCCGCGGTGAGGGGGTCTGCCGCAGATCAGCTCGTGCAGGATCGCCCCCAGGAGGTAGACGTCGGTCGCGCGGCTGAGCAGGCTGGGCGCGTCGCACATTTCGGGCGCCATGTAGGCCGGGGTCCCGCCCTGGCTGGCCTCGGCGGGCCGCGGCGCGCCGCGGCCGCCCGCCTCCGGGCCCTCGCTCACGTCGAGGGCCAGGCCCCAGTCGACGACGTAGACCTCACCGTAGGCGCCGACCATCACGTTGGCGGGCTTGAGGTCCCGGTGCACGATCCCGCGCTCGTGCGCGTAGGCCAGCGCGTCGAGCACGCGCGCGAACACGTCGAGGTGCCGCGCCAGCGCCGGACCGTCGAGGGGCGGCTCGCGCCGGAGGCGATCGCTCCAGGCCTCGCCGGCGATCCGCTGCATGGCGAGCTGCGGCGCGCCCTCGGGTCCCCAGCCCACGGCGTGGACCGAGACGATGTTGGGGTGGTCGAGGAGCGCGGTGACCTGGGCCTCGGCCAAGAAGCGCGCGACCGCGGCGGGGTCCGCCGCGGCGTCCGGGTGGAGCGCCTTGATCGCGACGTCCCGGCCCAGGGTGGTTTGGCGAGCGAGCCGGACGACGCCCATGCCGCCTTGACCGAGCGCCTCGCCGAGCTCGAACTCGTCGCCCCAGGCGGGGCGAGGGCTCTCGCCCGGAGGCGCGTCGGGGGCCCCTGGTGGGGGCGCGAGGGTCGCGGGCGGCGCGAGGGTCGCGGGCGGCGCGAGGGTCGCGGG
>CALDQK010001183.1 GCA_937911525.1 uncultured bacterium | reverse complement strand
CGGCCCCGGCAAGAAGAGCCCACTCCACGCCCCGACCCCCGCCGCCGCCGCCTCCGCCAGCGGGGCGCTCAGCTGCAGCTCACGCTGCAGCGCGGCCCAGGTCGACCCCCGCAGCCCAGCCGCCAAGTCGAGCCCTGGGTCCGCCGCGCTGCCGATCCAGGGCGCGTCGGTCTTCCCCCCCGCCCCCGCCCCACCGACCCCGCCACCGGCTGCGATCCGCTCCCGCGCCCCGATTTCGCTCAGCGCGCTCAACGCCTGCGCCAGCAGCTCACCCCCGCGCGCCCAGCTCACCTGCCCGGCGACCCAAGCCAGCGCCGCCGCCCACGCGGCGCCTCCCGGCCAGCCGAAGGCCTGCTGATCCACGCCGCGCAGCCGCGCCCAGGCCTTCAGCCCGCGCAGCGCCCACTGGAACTCCGCCCACTTCTCCGCCGCCCCGGCCCTCTCCACCGCCGCCCGCAGCGCCGACGCCTCCTCCCAGCCGGCGCCGGCCGACCCGCGGGTCTGCAGGTCGATCGCGACGCCCTCGACCTCCGCTCGCAGCAGCGGCTCGCCGCCCGCCAGCACGACCCGCCCCCCGAGCTCCTCGGCCACGCCCTCCAACGCCCGCCGAGCCTCTTCCCCCGCGACCGCGCCGCCGAGGTCGAGCGCCAGGTCCAGGTCGCTCCCGCGCAGGGTCACCCCCAGCGCGCTCGAGCCGAGCGCCCGGATCTCCGCAGCGCCCGCCGCCGCGCCCGCCGCGCACGCCTCCGCGACCCGCGCCCGCGCTGCCAGCCGCCGCTCCTGCTCCGCTTGCCCCGCCAGCAGCCCCGCCGCCGCCAGGGTCTCCGCCAGGCCACGCGGCGCGCCCAGCGGCAGCGCGCAGCGAATCCGAAAGGGCCGCTTCCCCTCCCGCGCGATCAAGTAGAGCGCGTCGACCTCACCCTCCGCGCCGTCCACGCCCCCACCCACGCCCGCGCCCGCGCCAACCTCAGCCAGGTCTGCCCGCCACGCCGCCAAGGTCGCGGCCAGCTCGTCCGCCTTGCGAGTCCGGATCCGCCCCACGCTCAGGTGCGGCGTGAATCCGCGCTCGGACTTCCGCCCCTGCTCGTCGCACTGGGGGAACACCTCCTCCAGGCGTGCCTGCAGCGCCTCCAGCCGACCCGCCGGCTCCGTCTCCGGCTCGAGCCAGGCCGTCGTCTTGCGCCGGTGCTGAAAGGAGCGCAGCCTCCCCAGCCGCAGCCCGAAGGGGGCCTCCCTCGCCAGCACGGGCCTCAGCTGCGCCGCCGCGGCCTCGAAGTGCTCCGCCGGCAAGAAGCCGTAGAGCAAGTTCACGTGCGGCGGCCAGCGGCGCACCTGCTCGTCGTGCTCGAGCCGGTGCTCCTGGATCCCCTTCCACAGCCCGAGCGGCGGCAGCGCCACAAGGGCGCTCGTGTGCACGGGCCGCGCGTCGGTCCCGTCGCGCGCCGCCAGCTCTGCGGCCACGCCGAAGTGATCCGAGGGCCAGAGCAGCGGCGCGATCGGCTCGGTCCCGACCAGCTCGATCGCGCTCGGCCGCCAGGCGTCCCGGCGCGAGCGGAGCAGGATCCGGTCGAAGCGAGCGCCGATCCCCGTCGAGCTCATCAGCGCCGCCAGGTCGTTCTGGGCGGGCGCGAAGGTGTGCCCGGCCTCCTTCGGCCGCAGCAGGCTCCACAGGTCCCGCGCGCCGGACTTCCCCAGTCCGCCGTCGGGCTCGCCCTCGCCCTGGTTGAAGTCGCCGAGGAGCAGCCAGTCGCGCGCGCCGTGACAGCGCTCGAGGTAGCGACGCAGCGAGCGCAGCTGCTGGGCCCTCGTCTCGGGCGCGTTGGGCGTCATGTTGCTGGTCAAGTGGAGGACCGCGACGCTCAGCTCCGCGTCGGCGAGCTCGGCCACGATCGCCTGCTTGTGCGCGCTGAAGGCGTGGACGCCCAGCGCCCGCAGGGGTCGCCTCGAGAGCAGGAGCAGTCCGTGCGGAGTCACCGTCCCCGCGGGCGGCCCCTCCGAGAGCCAATACTCTCGCGCCCAAGGCTCGGCCAGGAGCGCGCTCAGGAAGCGCGGGGTCACCTCCTGGAGCCCGATCAGGTCTGCGCCGCTCGCGCCCAGCTGCGTCAAGAGCGCGGGCCTCCGCTCCTCGCTCCGAATTCGGTCCGCCTTGAAGCGGTCGAAGAGCACGTTCCAGGTCAGCGCCCGCAGCGCGCTCGGCGCGTCCCCCTGGCTGGCCAGCGCCGCTCGCCGCCACTCGCCCGCTTGCCAGCGCCAGGGGGAGCAGGGGATCAGGAAGCCGTCGTCCTCCGCGGCTACCCCGACCCCGGGCTCGTCTTTGCCCAGCAGCTCGGCGACCCGGTCCTGCTCGGCGGTCTCGCCCGAGCCGAAGAGGCGATCGAGGCGGCGAGCGCGATCCCAGACCACCTCGCCGTCCTCGCGGCGCACGCGGACCACCCGGGACCAGGGCACGGGGGAGGCCAAGAAGCCGGGCAGGTTGGCCTCACCCTCGCCCCCGCCGCGCTCCCGGAACACGATCCAGAAGCGCGCAGGCTCGAAGCGCGGGTCCCAGCGCAGGCGCTGGACCACGTCTTGGCTCGGCCGCAGCTTGTTCTTGCGCTGATTCACGAGGGGACGCTCTCACGCGAAGGACGCAGCCGTCGAGGGGCAATGTCTCGGCTGTGTAACGCGATGGATCCGCCCCAGGATTCGTTTTTCCAGATTTCGGCGGAGTGATACGATTGCGCAGCGCGTCAGGCCCTGTGGAAGGACTTAGAACGGCGCGCGACTTGCCCTGGATGGGCCGAGATGGACGACCGACGACGTCAAACGAGGCGAGACGAGCTCTCTCGCAACCTGGAACGGCTCCGCAGCTCGGGCCGCATGCCAGCGGTGCGCAAGTCGGGCTCGCTGAAGGCCGTCAAGACGGGCCGCAGCTCCTCGCAGATGCGAGCGGTGCGCGCCTCGTCGGGCAAGATGAACGCGGTCCGCAAGTCCTCGGGCATGGGCTCGGCCGAGCCCGAGAGCGACCTCTTCCGGGCCATGCTCCCGCCCATGGACGGCGGCGAGCTGCAGCAGCTCAAAGACGAGCTGGCCAACCTCCGCCGCCTGCAGGAGGTGATTCACTTCCTCGGCAGCGCGACCGACCCCCACTCGCTCAAGACCGAGGTCCTCGACCTCGCGATCTCGCTCAGCGGCCTGAGCCGGGGCTTCCTGGCGCTGCCCACCTCGAGCAAGTCGAGCAAGCGGCGCTACAAGATCAAAGAGCGGCGCGGCCACGAGAAGACGCCTCCGCGTGAGAACAAGGTCCTGCGGGGGATCCTCAACCGCTCGCTCGAGCGGCGCGAGCCCCTGATCGAGGGGGCGATGGCCGAGGGCGGGATCCTCGATCACGCGGCCTCGGGCGAGGACCTCGACCTCGGCGCCGTGGCCTCGCTCCCGCTGGAGGCCAACGGCGAGCTCTGGGGTTGCCTCCTCCTCGACGACCCCGAGCGGACCGAGCCCTTCCGCCCCGCCGAAGAGTCGCTCCTGCGCAGCTTCGCCCGCCACGCGGGCCTGGCCCTGGCGCGCCTCCACAAGCAGAACCAGCAGAAGAAGCGCCTGACCCAGGTCACCCGCAAGAACGAGCGCCTCGAGGCCGAGCGCGACCTGCTCGAGGAGCGCGTCAAGCGGAGCTCCCGTCGCTCGGGCCGCTCGAGCAGCGCGGTGAACGACCGCGGCGCCGAGAAGGCCGGCCGCGCGTTCAAGCGCATGCTCGAGGTCGACTACAACGACGCCAAGGAGCAGTTCACCCGCGCCTACCTGCGCGCCCTGATCGAGCGCAGCGACAACGACCTGCGCGTGGCAGCCGAGGAAGCAGGCTTGCCCCTCAGCCGCCTGATCGGACTCCTCGAGCAGCTCGGGCTCTCGCCGCGCGTCGAGCGCCCCCAGCGCTCGCGCCGGACGCACCAGAGCACCGCCAGCCGCGCGGGGCAGGACGGCGGCTGGGGCGGCTCGGTCCGCGGGTAGGCGACTCGCTCAGCGCCCGTAGCGGCGCTGGAAGAGCTCCCGGAAGGCCTGCGGGATCTGCGCCTCGGGGACGCGACTCCAGAGGCGCTCGACCTGGGCGCGCGGCGCCCCCTCGGCGGCCAGCAGCCCTCCCTTGATCACCAGCACGTCGACGAGTTGCGCGCCGCGCTCCTGGGCCGCCGCCAGCCAGCTGCGCGCGCTGACCGCCCACTGCGAAGAGCGGGCCTCGCCGCGCCCCAGGTAGAGCACGACGAAGTGCGCGCCCGTCAGGGCCAGGCTGGCGCTCTTGGGGGCCACCCCGAGGATGTGGTCCACGCCCATCAGGGCGGACTGAAGCGCCGGCGCGTCACGCTTCGCGAAGGCGACCCGCATTCGGCTGTCGACCAGCAGGTAGTAGGTCGTGAGCTGCATGTAGCGCTCGTGGGCGAGGATCTCGTCGCCGTAGCGGAGCATGTCCGCCTTGCGGTTGAGCTTGAGCAGGCTCATCAGCTTCAGCCAGCGGGCCTGGCGTTGACGCGGTCGCTCGGCGAGGACGGCCTCGCAGGCCGCCAGGGCGCGGTCGGGCTGTCCCGTGCTGTAGGCGACGACGGCCTCGCCCATGCGCCCCGGCCAGCCCTCCTTGGGCAGCTGGGAGAGGAGCTGCTGCGCGGGGAGGAGCTTCCCCGTGCGCAGCAGGACCTCCCCGCGGAGCAGCAGGTCGGTGGGCGTCGGCTGGCGCAGCTCCTGCAAGCGGTCGAGGGTCTCGAGCGCGCGCTCGTCCTCGCGTCGCTCGAGCTCGATCTCCGCCTCGAGCAGGAGGAGCTCGGGGTCCTGGGGTGCGGCCGCGCTCGCGCGCTTCAGCCAGGGGTCGAGCTCGTCGAGGTGGGCTCCCTGGGACCAGAGCGCGACGGCCTCGCCCAGGGCGACGCGAGCGGGCTCGCTGAGGGGCTCGAGCTTGGCCTGCACGCGCGCGGCGACGTGGGGCTGCAGGATCCCCTGGAGGGGCGCCACCCGCAGGTAGCGCCGCAGACGGCTCTGCCGGACCAGGTTGCTCCGCTGCCCGATCAGCTTCAGCACGCCGTCTGAGTTGGCGCGCGCGAGCACCGCGGCCTCGTCGAAGCGCTCGAGGTGGTCGAGGGCGTCGATGCGCAGCGACCAGAAGCTCTGCGCGAGGTCGGGCCCGACCTCCTCGCCGAGCTTCGCCAGCTCCTCGTAGCGACGGGCCTCGCTGAGGACCTGGGCGTGCAGGCCGACCCCGCTCGGCACCCACTGCGGCAAGGAGAGGCGGCGGGCGCGATCCACCAAGCGCTCCGCCTCCTGAACGTCGCTCTGATTGAGGAGGCAGGCGGCCAAGAGGTAGAGGTCATGGACGTCGGGCCCGAAGCGCGCCTCCTCCCCCCGCACGCAGCGGGCGGCGGCGTCGTAGCGCTGCGCGCGGAAGTGACCCAGCCCTTCCAGGAAGCGGGCGTCCCGCCGGCAGCTGGGGTCTGCGAGGGCCGCGCGCCGGGCCGCGCGCACGACCGTCTCGCCGTCTTCGCGCCTCTTGGCGCAGGCCGCCGCGTGGGCCACGAGCCCCCACGCGTCCGGGCGCTTCCCGAGCTCCTCCAGCCGGCGCTGCCCGCCCTCCTTGACCCGCTCGTCGCCGCTGCGCAGGT
>CALDQK010001182.1 GCA_937911525.1 uncultured bacterium | reverse complement strand
GATTCGGAACACACGCACGCTCGCAGCTGCGGGGGGAGATCGAGCAGCTGAGCGAGGACCACGTGATCGTGGCCGAGAAGAAGCGCCACCCCGCCGACCCTCGCCCGCCCAAGATGCGCAAGTACGTGACGCGGGCGCTGGGCACCCGCGACACCGTCGAGCCCGACGTGCGGCTCGTGCACGTGGAGCCCGAGGACCTGTTCCTGCTCTGCTCCGACGGCCTGACCGACGTGGTCACCGACGAGGAGATCGCGGCGACCCTCGAGAAATACGCCCCCGACTACCGCAAGGCGATCCGGCGCTTGATCGCGCGCGCCAACAAGCGCGGCGGCCCGGACAACGTGACGGTCGTGGTCGCCGAGGTCGTGGCCGAGGACGAGGACGAGGAGGACATCACCGACGAGATCGGCTGAGCGCTCCGCTCCTGCCAAGCCTTGTCAAAGCTGGTCCAGCCGCGCGAAGGCCGTCCGCCGGTGGGTTAGAACCGAAGCATGAGCGAGCCAGCCGCCTGGATCCTGGTCCTCGAAGACGAAGAGGACCTCGCCTTCCTGCTCCGCCAGAACCTCGAGCAGCAGGGGCACCGCGTCACGACCGCCGGGAGCGTCGCCGCGGCGCGCGCGGCGATCGGCGCAGGGCAGCCCGACGTGCTGCTGCTCGACGTGAACCTCCCCGACGGGAGCGGCTTCGACTTCCTCGGCGAGCTGCGCCGCCAGGGCGTGTGGTCCCCGGCGGTGTTCCTGACGGCTCGCAGCGAGGAGGCCGACCGCCTGCTCGGCTTCGCGGTCGGCGGGGACGACTACGTGGTCAAGCCCTTCTCCATGGCCGAGCTGCTGGCGCGCCTGAGCGCGATCGTGCGGCGCAGCCGCCAGAGCGGCAGCGACGAGGCCAGCTTCAGCGGCTTCCGCGTCGACTTCGAGCGCTACCTGCTCTTCAAGCCGGGCCAGGACCCCGTGGTCCTGACCTACCTCGAGAGCGAGATGCTGCGCTTCCTCAGCGAGCGCCCCAACACGCCCGTCAGCCGCAACGAGCTGCTGAACGAGGTGTGGGGCTACGACCGCTTCCCCACCACGCGCACGGTCGACACCCACATGCTCAACCTGCGCAAGAAGCTCGAGGTCGACCCCAAGAACCCGCGCCACCTGCTCACGGTCCACGGCGTCGGCTACAAGTTCGTGCCCTAGCGGTGAGGGCTTCGCCTGGCGGTCGCCCTCCTATGGACTAGGCTCTGGCATGTCGAGCGCGAAGCGGGTGCGGCGTGTGCGTGGGCTGGCCTACCTGCTCTGCGCGCTGGGTCTGGGGCTGCTCGCCTTTCGCGGCCCCGTGTTGAGGTCGCTCCACCCGACGACGGCCGTGGCGCTCGGGTTGAAGCTCTCGCCGCCGCCTTTCATGAAGAAGTATCACGACCCCTGGGGTCGGGAAGGCGACTGGGACGTCGAGGCCGACGTGGACAGCGTGGCCGGCCAGTGCCAGACGGCGGGGCCGGACGGTGCGCTGGGCACGGACGACGACGTCACCTTCAGCTGGTACCTCTCCATGCTCGGCGAGGGGCTGCACGTCGAGACCGAGCGAGTCTGGGCGGGACCGCCCGGGCGGGTCCCTCCCAGCGCCCTCGACCCCCGAGGCCTCTACCTCACCTGCCTGGCGGCCCCGCGCGGCTGGGTCGGCCTGTCGCTGGTCCTGCTGCTCCTGTGGGCGGTTCACGCGCCCTGGCTGCGCGGGCCGCGTCGCTCCCTCCAGAGCGAGGGCGCGCTGCTCCTGGTGCACCTCGCGCCTTACGCGATCCTCTCGGCCTGGGTCATGAGCAAGCTCGCAGACCTCGTCCCCGAGCTCCCCTGGCAGGATCTGAGCCTCGTGGGGCCGGCCCTCGGCGCCTGGTTGGGGCTCGTAGTCGGTGCCTCGGTGACCCTGGCCGTGGTTCGCTGGACTATGCTGGGCTCCCTCTCGGGAGACGACATGCGACTCGGACCGGTCCAGCGGGCCCTGCTGATCTTCCTCTGGCTGCTGCCCAAGAACCTGATCTCGAAGATCGGCGGCTGGATCGCGAGCATTCCCTGGCCGGGGCCGCTCCTGCGCTTGCAGCTGCGCTCCTACGCCTGGTTCTGGGGGGTCAACCGCGACGAGGTCCGTGACCCGCTCACCTCCTTCCGCTCGATGCAGGAGTTCTTCGTGCGGCGCCTCAAGGAGGACGCCCGCCCGATCGACCCCGACCCGGCCGCCTTCGTCTCCCCCTGCGACGGCGCCTGGGGCGCGGCCGGGACCGTCGAGGACGGGCAGGTGCTCCAGGTCAAGGGGCGCCCCTACAGCCTGGCCGAGCTGCTCGGGAGCGAGGAGGAGGCCAAGGCCTACGAGGGCGGCGCGTTCGCGACCCTCTACCTCTCGCCCAAGGACTACCACCGCTACCACAGCCCCTGCGCGGCCGAGGTCACGCACACCCGCTACCTGCCGGGGAAGCTGTGGCCGGTCAACAAGGTCGGCGTGCTGGGGGTGGACGGGCTCTTCGCGCAGAACGAGCGGATCGTGTGCACCTTCCAGGTCGGCGAGCACCGCCTGGCCTACATTCCCGTCGGCGCCACGGTCGTGGGCAAGGTCAAGCTGGCCTACAGCGAGCTGACGACCAACGTCTCGGGCGGCCGGCGCGAAGAGCAGCACGACCCGCCGGTCCCGCTCGAGAAGGGCCAGGAGGTCGGCCAGTTCCTCTTCGGCTCGACCGTGGTGATCGTCTCGACCCCGGGGCTGCTCGACCTCGACGTCCAGGAGCCCGACACGCCCTGCGTGCTGGGGCGGCGGATCGGGACGCTCAAGCTCGAGCGCTGAGCTCCGCCAGGAGCCGCTCCAGCAGCGGCTCGAAGTAGTGGGCGAGGAACTCGTCCATGTGCCAGAGGTTGCCGCGCGGGTCCTGCTGGTAGAAGGCCGCCGTGCTCAGGACCAGCAGGTCGCGGAACCCGCCCAGGGGGTAGGGATACTCCCGCGCCTGGCGCTCGAGGCGCCCGTAGCAGGCGACCAGGGCGCTGTGCAGGCCGAGCAGGTTGAGGGCCAGGCGGGGGAAGAGGTTGACCCGCACGCCCTTGTCGGTGGCCACGTAGTGAAAGCGCGGCGCGAAGAGGTCGTCGAGGAGGGCCGCCGTGCGCTCCTGAAAGGACTCGACCGCCGCCGCCGCGTCCGCGCTCGAGGCGCCCTCCGCTCGGGCCAGGGTCTCGGCCAGGGCCTCGGCGTGCTCGTCGCCGTCGCAGAAGTCGCGGAAGCCGCGCAGGGCGAAGCGGAAGAAGAGGCGCAGGTCGGGCAGGGTCAGGTCGAGCTTGGTCGGCAGCGCCTTGAAGTAGGAGCTCGACTCGAGCTGCTCGGCGACGGGACCCCCCAGCGAGACGAGCTTGTATTCGACGACGTCGGCGAGCATCTCGGCGACGAGCCCGCTCATGCCGGCGCCGATCCGTGAGCCGATCGCGCCGCGCAGGTAGCGGTCCCAGTGCGTGGGCGGGACCGCCTCTCCCTGAGCGAGCAGGGCCAGCGCCGCGCGCAGGCACTCGTCCAGGCGGCTCGGGCCCTCCTCGCCGGCGGGCGGCGGGACGGCCTCGTCCAGGCGGGGGAGCTGCTCGAAGGTCCCCACCCGCTGCAGGTCGTCCTCGAAGGGGAGCAGGTGGGCCTGCCACTGGTGCCCCCAGGCGTCGTGGACGATGAACTTGTCCACCTCGCTGCTCTTGAGGATCGTGACCATGGTGGTCAGGGTCTGGCTGACCCGCTCCTCGCTCAGCCCGCAGCGCCGGGCCAGCTCGCTCAGCAGGCTGGGGTCGGCCTGCTCCCCGCGGAAGAAGCCGAACACGGGGAAGTGGGCGAAGTAGAGCTGCTGGGTCGTGTTGAGCCGGCGGAGGAACTCGGCCAGGGCCTGCTCCTCGGCCTCGTCGCGGGGCGCGCAGTCGACGAGCTCCTCCTCGCGCCAGGGGACGCAGAAGAAGAGCGAGCTGCCGGTGCGGATCAGGTCGACCTCGCCCTCCCGGAGCGGGTGACCCGGGTAGAGCCGATCGAAGAGGGCCAGCACTTGAGCCGGCGCGTCGGGCGAGCCGGCCTCGAGGGGGTGGAGCGCCTCGAGCGCCTCGACCAGGGCGTGGCGCTCGGCGAGCGCCGCCAGCTCGGGCTCGAGGTTCGCCTCGACCTCGGCCCACTCGGCGTCGTCGAGGGCGCAGGCGCTGCGGACCGCGGCGATCCACGCCTCGGCCTCGGCCTCGCTCGGGTCGGCGAGGTCGCAGCGGAAGGCGCTCAGGGTCCGCGACCCGAGGGTGTCCTTGAACTCTCCGCCGCCGAGGACCGAGCGCTCGTAGTGGAGCAGGAGCATGGCCCCCTCCGCGAAGGCCTTGGCGGCCGCCCGCTCGTGGACGAGGTCCGGCGTGGGCGGCAGCAGCGTCTCGGCCAGCTCGAGCAGGTCCTCGTGGTGGCGGCGCAGCCGCTCGGGGCGGCGGTCGTTGGACCCGCTGGGCGGGTGCCCCTGCAGCTCGTCGGCGAGCTGCGCGAAGCGGTCCAGCTTGCGCAGCAGGTCGAGGTAGTCGAGCGGCAGGAGCGGGTCGTAGAGCCGGTGGGAGACGAAGAGGGGCACAGGCGGATCCTAAGCCCCAGGCCTGGGGCCGTCGCTTGGCTGCTCGGATTCGGATTCGGACTCGGCCCCGGGCTCGGTCGTCGGCTGCTCGGGCTCGGTCTCGGTCGTCGGCTGCTCGGGCTCGGACTCGGCCCCGGGCTCGGGCTCGGGCTC
>CALDQK010001181.1 GCA_937911525.1 uncultured bacterium | reverse complement strand
GAACGAGCGTTCGTTTCGTCGCGGAGGTCGATGGGCAAGATCTGCCCGTCGGATTCCAGGTGGGGTTCGGTTGGGTCGCAGCGCGCCTAGCGGCGGAGGGCGACCCGCTCTGGGACCGGCGCGCGGTGGAAGACCAGCGGGCGCGAGCTGGCGACCGAGGCCGCGAGGCCAAAGCCGATCATGGCCGACACCAGCGAGGAGCCCCCGTAGCTGACCAGGGGCAGGGTCAGGCCCGTGACGGGGGCCACGCCGAGCGCCATGCCGACGTTGACGCTGACCTGCATCACCGTCACCGCCAGCACTCCGACCACGATCAAGCGCCCCTCCATGTCCCGGCACTGACGCGCGATCCGCGCCAGGGTCACGAAGAGATAGCCGTAGAGCCCGAGGACCAGCACGCCGCCGATCAGGCCGAAGTCCTCGCAGATCACGGCGAAAATGAAGTCCGTGTGGCGCTCGGGCAAGAAGCCGAGCGGGCCCTGGGTGCCCTGCAGGTAGCCCCGCCCGAAGGCGCCGCCGGCGCCGACCGCGATCACCGACTGGGTCGTCTGATACGCCCCTCCCAGCGCGTTGGCGCTGGGGTCGAGGAAGCTGAGGATCCGCCCCTTCTGGTAGTCCTTGAGCAGGAAGATCCAGGCAATGGGCAGCGCCGCCAGGCCGGCGCCGACCAGGGCGGCGAGGTGCTTCAGCCGCGCGCCCGCGACGAACACCATGGACGCCACGATCGGGATGTAGGTCAGCGCAGTGCCGAGGTCGGGCTGGGCCGCGACCATCAGGAAGGGGATCGCGGCGATCGCGCCGACCTCCGCCAGGCCACCCCAGCTCTGGATCCTCTGCCCGCGCAGCGCGATCGCGTGCGCCAGGGCCAGGATCACCCCGTACTTCATGAACTCGCTCGGCTGCACGCGGATCGGGCCGATCGCGAACCAGCGCCGCGCTCCGTTGACCTTCGTGCCGACCACGAACACCGCGGCCAGGGCGACCAAGCCGAGCAGATAGACCGGCAGCGAGCGTCGAGTCAGGCGGTCGTAGGGCGTGAGCGAGAGCGCGCCGAACACGAAGAGCCCCGCCGACGCCCAGATCACCTGGCGCTGCAGATAGGGCAGCAGGCGACCGTCCGGCGTCAGGCTCGCGCTGCGCAGCGTGAGGAGCGAGACCGCGAGCAGGAGCAGGCAGATCCCCACCAGGGTGCCGGGATAGCGTCCCAGGGTCCGACGGATCCGCGCCGGCAGGATCCCGCTCACCGGCCACCCCGCTGGGGCTGCCGGTCGCGCGCCTTCTCGTAGGCCTCGATCAAGGCCCGCGCCACGGGGCCGCACACCCCGCCGCCGTGACCCTTGGTCCGATCCACGACGACCGCGAAGGCCACCTCGGGCGCCGAGGCCGGGTAGTAGCCCATGAACCAGGCCACGTTGGGGCGGTCCCCCGCGCGCTCGGCCGTGCCCGTCTTGCCCGCCACGTCGAGCTCGCGCAGGCCGATCTTGCGCCCCGAGGCCGTGCCCAAGGTCACCACCCGGCGCATGCCCTCCTGCACCCGCGAGAGGACGTCGGGGTCGAGGTCGAAGCTGCCAGGGCGCTGCGGCGCCTGCTTGAGCAGGCGGGGGTAGGTGAAGCGACCCTCGCCGGCCACCAGCGCCGCGATCGAGGCCACCTGCAGGGGCGTCGCCTTGACGTCGCCCTGCCCAATGATCGTGTTGCGCACCTCACCCGGCTTGATCACCTGGTCACCGTCGTAGAGCCGATACCAGGCCGCGGCGTGGTTGTAGCGCGCCACGGTCTTGCTGAGCGTGCCCAGGTCGAGCGAGTCGCGCCGGACCGCGTCGTGGAGGCGCTCGCACCAGAGCGAGACCGAGCGCGCCTGGCGCCGGAGGCGCTCCTCCTTGTAGGTCGAGTGCGGGACCATGCCGCCGCGCTCGCCCACGATCCCGCGCGGCTTGCCGGCGGCGTCGGGGAGCCCGCTGCCAAGAGGAGCGCCGCAGCCCAGCCGCTCGGCCCAGGCCGCCAGTGGGTCGAGGCCGACCTCCTCCGCCGCCCGGAAGAAGAACACGTTGCACGAGACCTGGATCGAACGCGCCATGCCGATCCGGCCGTGGACGCCCTCGCAGCGGAAGCGGCGCGGACGACGCATGTCGAAGGCGCCCTGGCACACCGTGGTCCAGTCAGGGGGCAGCGAGCCCTCGCGGCTGGGGTCGCACATGGCGAAGCAGGAGAGGATCTTCCAGGTCGAGCCGGGGGGGAGGGCCCACATGGCGCGGTTCGCCTGCGGCGTGCGCGGGTTGGCCCGCACCCCCTCGTAGTAGGTCCGTTGGCGCAGGCGGTTGGCGTCGAAGCGCGGGCTCGAAGCGAGGGCCAGGACCTCGCCGCTGCGGATCTCGAAGATCACCGCCGCCGCCCCGCTGCGCTCGTCGCCGTGCCGAGCCACCGCCTCGTCGAGGGCCTTCTCGGCTGCCTGCTGCTGGTCGACGTCGATCGTCAGCTCGAGGTCCCGGCCGGCCCGCGGCTCGAGGTCGCTGATCAGCTCGCGCTCCTCGCCGCGGACGTCGCGCACGACCACCCGGGCGCCGGGGCGCCCGCGCAAGAGGTCGTCGTAGCGAGCCT
>CALDQK010001180.1 GCA_937911525.1 uncultured bacterium | reverse complement strand
AGGTCGAGGGTCGGCGTCTCGGCCTTCTTGTGGTCGAGGACTCGCAACGCCAGCACCGCCGCGTCCGTGGCGGTCTCGGCGCGGACCCGCGCCCGCCGCAGCACGACCTGGGCGTGATCGGTCGGGTTGACCTGGAGGACGGAGTCGAGCACCAGGCCCGCGGGCTCGCGCCAGGCGCGCGTCCCGAGGGGCACGCTGCAGCCCGCGCCGATCCCGTGCAGGAGCTCGCGCTCGGCGGCCGTGGCCTCACGCGCCTCGGCGTCGTCGAGCTGAGCCAGGAGCTCGAAGGCCTCGCGGTCCTCCTCGCGGACCTCGATCGCCAGCGCGCCTTGCCCCGGCGCCGGGAGCACGTCGTCGAGTCCGAGGTCGAAGCGCTCGAGCCCCTCGAGGGTCAGCTCCAGCCGATCCACTCCAGCCGCGGCGAGCATCACGGCGTCGACCTCGCGCGTGCGCGCCTTGTCGACGCGGGTCGGCACGTTGCCGCGGATCCCCTGCACGCTGAGGTCGGGGCGCCGCTCGAGGAGCAGCGCTCGCCGCCGGAGCGAGGCCGTCCCGACCGTGGCGCCTTTGATCAGGGGGATCGGCCCGCGCGCACGATCGACCGCGTCGGGGTGCACGATCAGGCACTCGTGCGGGCTCTTGCGCACGGGATAGGCCGCCACGCACAGCCCCTCGGGCAGGTCGGTCGGCAGGTCCTTGAGCGAGTGGACCGCGAGGTCGATCTCGTTCGCGAGGAGCGCGCGCTCGAGCTCCTTGACGAACACGCCCACCCCGCCCAGCTGAGTGACGGGCTTGCTCTGGTCCTTGTCCCCCTGGGTCTTGAGGATCACCAGCTCGACCTCGCGCCCCAGGCGCTCCTTGATCGCGTCGCGGACCCAGTGGGCTTGCCAGAGAGCCAGGCGGCTGCCGCGCGTGCCGAGGCGGAGGATTCGTTCGCTCATGGCGCCTATCAGACCCGCTGGCAGGCCCGCGCTCAACTCCGGTCCGCAGCGAGTAACATCTCCGCCATGCGCCGCTCCGCGTCGACCCCTGGATTCCTGGGCCTGCTCCTCTCCAGCTCGCTCCTCCTCGGCTGTCCCCCGGCCAAGACCGGCAAGACCGACGAGCCGGCCAAGACCGGCAAGACCGACGCCGGGGAGACCGGCAAGACGGGCAAGCAGCCCGCCAAGGACCCCCTCGAGGGGAGCGTGTTCAGCAAGGACGAGCTCTTCGCGATCTACCGGGCCTACCAGACCCCCGACGCGGAGGCCTCGCGCGCCCTGCTGCGCAAGCACCGCTTGATCGACCCGGACGGCAAGGAGGTCGCCGCGCGCGTGGCGGCCTACGATCGCGCCCTCGAGCGCTACGCCGACCTCGATCGCGAGGGCTGGTCGGCCTTCATCGAGTCCCTCAACGAAGGGAAGTGAGCTGAGCGGTCCCCCCGACGGGCCCTCGCAGGGGCCAGCGAGCCGGCGGCTGATCCTGGCGCTCCAGGGGCTCCCCGAGCGCCCTCGCCGCCGCGTCCGCCTCGCGCCCCCTGGCTTCGACACCGCCTGCGCCTGGTGGGCGGCCCTCGGCCAGGAGCCGCGCGCGTGCTGGACCGGACCGGCCCCGCTGGTCCTCGCGGCCGCCTCTCAGGTGATCGCGGAGGACGAGACGGGCTACGTCCTCCGCGCGGTGGAGGCGTCGGAGGGAGTCGTCGCGCGGGAGGTCGAGCTCGGGCTCGGCGCTCAGCGCGACGTGCTCGATCACCTCGACGCGGACGAGCTCTCGCTCTTCGCCAGCGTGTGGGGCCTGGCGGCCCTGGTCCCGGAGCCCATGAGCGCGCCGCCCCAGCAAGGCCTCCAGAGCCTGGTCGGTCGCGCCCTGGGCGAGCTCCCGCACGGGCCGCCGGCCTTGCTGGAGCGGCTGGTCGCCCGCAGCGCCGAGGCCTTGCGCGAGGTCGGGCGGCCCGGGCGCGCCACCCACCTCCTCCCCTGCGCCCCCAGCGGGCCGACTCGCTTTCGGCCCCTGCGCGAGGCCTGGCTCGGGCTTGGCCCCACCAGCTGCACGGGCCCGCGCGAGTGGACCCTCGCCGCGCGGGTGTTGCTCGGCTGCGATCCATGGCCCAGTCACCCCGGGCGTGAGCTCGTCGAGTCCCGCGAGCGACCCAGCGCGCTGAGCGTCGTGGTGTGCGCCGAAGAGCTGGACCTGCTGGACCTCGACGCAGAGCCTGCCGCCGTCGTGCTCGCCCCCCCCGACGGCGAGGGCTGGGTCGAGCTGACCTGGCGCGGCGCCGAGCCGAGCGGCGAGGGCGCGGACCTGCTCCGGGCCTGGGCGCTGGGCGAGTAGCGCCCTTCACGCCGCACCTCGCTGCGCGCCCGCGGTCTCGCTCCACCAGCGCGGCGGCGTGCCCCACGGGTCGAGCCAGCGGCGGAGCGATCGGCGCGCGCCAGGGTCCGCGCCGGGGTGGAGCAGGGCCAGCCTCCAGCTCGCCTGGGGGAGGACCGCGTCCAGCGCCGCGGCGGGGTCCCGGCGGGTGCACTCGACCACCACGAGGTCCGGCTCCCAGGTCGAGAGCCAGCGCGCGTGGCGGCGCGCCTCGCCCGGCGTGAGGAGCAAGCAGCCCCGCACGAGCCCGGCGCGCTCCGGCGGGCGCGCGAGGGGGATTCGCGCGGGCCAGCGGCGCTCCCACGCGGCCAGCCGCGACTCCGGCGCGACGACCAGGCTCCGTCCGACGTGGCCGGTGCGCCACAGGCGACGGGCGGCGGCGCGGGCGCAGCGCCGCGCTGCTTCGTCGGCTCGCTCGAAGGCGGCGTGCCCCGCGGCGAGGAAGTCACGCGCCGCCGCGGGGAGCGCGCCGAAGCGGGCAGCGCGAGCGTCGGAGCGCGCCTGGGTCGTGACCTGGACGAGGCGGTGCAGCTCGTCGGCCAGCAGCCGCTCGAGGGCCCAATCACGCAGGGGGAGCGAATCACGCTGGGGGAGCCAATCACGCCGGGGACTCCTGGCCCCCTCGCGCGCAGCGCTTCGGCGCGCGTTCACGCGCAGAGCGCGAGCCAGGGCGTGGACCAGGCCCGAGCGAGCCGGGGGCGAAGCCAGCGCGCCAGCCCGGGGGCGGAGCACTCGCGGCTCGTCGGTCGGCTCGAGCCAGCGCTCGACGAGCGTCGCGCAGTGGCGGTTTCGCCGCCGGTCTCGGCCCAGGTGCAGCCGGACTCGCGCCAGCCCGTCAGGCTCGGCCTCGGCGCTGGGGAGGAGCGGCAGCCAGCGGAGCTCGGGCCCGCGCGGCGGCGGCTGGGCGCGGGCCAGCGCCCGCTCGAGCTGCCTGGGGCGGGCGGCGAGCGCCCTCAAGGCCGCGCCGACGTGCGCGCAGATCCCCAGGCGCAAGTGGGCGAACTCGAGGCAGCCGCAGCTCGCCCGCAGCGGACGCAGGCTCCAGAGGGAGACGGGCTCGCCCTCGCCGCGAGCGCGCCTGCGGGGGGAGCGAGGGCAGACTCGCACGAGCCCCGGCTCCACCACTACGGCGCGCCAGGCGCGCGCCTCGTGCAGGCTGCGGCGCAGCTGGTGCAGCGCCGCGGAGACCAGCGGTGGCGGGGCGGCTGCTCGCGCTCGAGCGAGCAGCAGGGGGCTGAGCACGTCGCTAGCGGCAGGGGTGGAGGAGCGCTGGCTCGTCATGGCGTGTCCGGGTTCTGTTTGGTGGATGGGCGAGGCTAGCGCGGCCCACCGACAGGGCGCGTAACCCGCGAACTCAGCGGGGTTCACGTAGCCCTTTCCCTGACTTCCGGGAGCGACCTGTCTAGGCTGAGAGCCGTGGGTCCACCTTCGGACGAGCTTTCAAACGAGCCTTCGGACAAGCAGCGCTTTCCGCTCTTCGTCGGCCAGGTGCTCGGCGGGTATCGGATCGAGGGCAAGGGCGGCCGCGGCGGCTTCGCCCGCGTCCTCCGCGCCCAGCGACTGATCGACGGCGAGCAGGTGGCGCTCAAGCTCCTCCGCTATCGGCACCGCGGCGAGTCCCGCCGTGAGGCGCAGCTCGTGCGCGAGGGGGAGATCCTCTCCTCGCTCGAGCACCCGCGGATCCTCCGCTGCCTCGAGATGGGCCGCGCCGGCCCCTGGAGCTTCCTGGTCCTGCCCTGGGTCGAGGGCTATCCCCTGAGCCGGGTGCTCGGCAAGGGGCCGCTCGAGCCGCAGCTCGCCCTCGACTGCGCCTTCCAGGCGCTCGAGGCCCTCGAGCACGTTCACCGGCGCGGGATCGTGCACCTCGACGTCAAGCCCGACAACCTGCTCCTCGACCAGAAGCGGCGCTGCTTCCTGTTCGACTTCGGCCTGGCGCTGACCCGCGAGCACCGCCTCGCCGAGCGCGCCGCGGGCGGGGTCAAGCGGATCGTCGGCTCGAGCAGCTACCGCGCGCCCGAGCAGGAGACGCCGGGCGCGGTCCTGAGCGAGAAGTCCGATATCTACGGCTTCGGGGTGACCCTCCACCGCTTGCTGACCGCCGAGCTGCCCCAGGAGCGCACGCCGCGGGAGGACCTCGCGAGCGGGCTGCGGGCGCTGCTCTCGCGCTGCCTGGACCTCGATCCCCAGGCCCGGCCCAGCGCGCGCGAGCTGCGCCAGGCGCTGCACGAGCTCGAGGCGATCTTCGCCTCAGGAGAGCGCGCGAACGGTTGACAGCGGCACGTCGGCAGGTTGACCTGTCGCCCCGCTGGAGACTCCCGTGAGCGAGACCACCAACCCCCCGCCCAGCCCCGACGAAGCTCCCTCCTCGGCCCCCGAGCCCGAGGATCCAGACGTCGGCCTGCGCCGGCGGCTCAAGAAGATCGCCCTCGGCAGCGCCCTGGGCTTGATCGCGCTGGCGCTGGGGCTGGGGATCTACGTCTACGCGCTGACGCACAGCTACCCGGCGCTGCCCGAGATCCCCGTCGCCGTCGGCGCCAAGGGCCCCGGCTACGAGGTGGTCGACGTCGACGGCGTGCCGGTGATGCTCCAGCACGGCCTCCCTTACCCGACCGACGTCGAGACGCCCAATCGGCCTCGCCTCGACCTCAACGGTCCGTGGGAGCTCGCGCTCGACCCCAAGGAAGAGGGCGAGGCCCAGGGCTGGTTCAAGGGCGAAGGCGGCGGGCGCTGGGAGGGCGTGACCGTGCCCCTGACCCACGACGCGGTCGAGGGGCCTCACCCCGACCACGACGGCGTGGTGTGGTACCGGCGCACCTTTCAGGCGCCGCCTGGCGAGGGCCTGCCGCGGCTCTGCTTCCGCGGAGTGCTCCTCCGCGCGAAGGTGTGGCTGAACGGCGAAGAGCTCGGCGCGCACGAGGGCGGCTACACGCCCTTCTACTTCGACCTGAGCGGCAAGCTGCGCGCAGGCGAGAACCTGCTCGTCGTGCGCACCGACGATCGCCTGACCTACACCTCGCTCCCGCCGCGGATCCGCGAGACGCACCGCCCGGGCTGGGCGGCCTACGGCGGGATCTACCGCGACGTCTACCTCGAGCGCCTGAGCGACGCCTACGTAGCCAAGGCGACGCTGACGCCCACTCCTCGCGGCTGGCAGGTCCAGGCCGCCTTCGACGTGCGCCCAGCCGCCAAGGGCAGCTACCGCTGGCGCGTGATCGACCCCGACGAAGAGCTGGTCGGCTCGGGGCGGCGCGCGTGGAACCAGGCCCAGCGCTTCGTCGGCGACACGTTCTTCGTGCCGGTCACGATGTTCAAGCAGTGGTCGCCGAGCTCGCCCCAGCGGCGCTATCGCCTCGAGATCGAGCTCGCGGTCCGCGGTCAGCTGCAAGAGAAGATCATCGTCCGCAACGGCTGGCGGATCGTGCGCACGGTCAAGGAGCGGCTGATCCTCAACGACGGCCCGGTCCGGCTGCGCGGGATCGCCAAGCACGAGGACCACCCCCTCCACGGCGCGAGTCAGCCCCGCCAGCTGCTCGAGGGCGACCTCGCCCTGCTGAAGGGCATGAACGCCGACTTCATGCGCGTCAGCCACTACCCGCACTCGAGCGCGGCGCTCGAGGCCGCCCGCGAGCAGGGCCTGCTGCTGATGGAGGAGATCCCGCTCTATCAGGCCGGCATGGGCTGGCTGGGCTGGCTGGCGTGGGACAAGAACCCGCTCACCTTCCCGAGCGACTACGTCGGCTTGCGCCACCTCCACGACCCGGGGCTGCTGCACAACGTGCAGCAGCAGCTGATCGAGATGATCGAGCGGGACCGCCACAACCCCGCGATCCTGTTCTGGA
Source organism: uncultured bacterium (assembly GCA_937911525.1). Lineage (GTDB taxonomy): Bacteria > Planctomycetota > J058 > J058 > J058 > NORP233. The sequence goes on along the minus strand of CALDQK010001180.1, from coordinate 7,667 downwards.
GCGTGGGGAACGAGTGCTACTCCTTCCAGGAGGAGTCGCGCGCGGTCTACCGCTGGATGTGCGACGTGGTGCGGGCCTTCGACCAGAGCCGCCTGCTGACCTTCTCGGAGCTGACCTTCGGGCAGGGCTTCCTGGACGAGCGCCGCCAAGCCAGCCACGAGATGGACGTCGTGTCGCTGAACGCCTACTTCGGCTGGTACTTCGGCGAGCCGCAGGACGCCGGCGCCTACGTCGACGCGGCGACCGATGTCTGGCCGCGCAAGCCGATCGTGATCACCGAGTGCGGCGCGGGCTCGGGCCTCGGCCGCAGCGAGGCCGACGGCGTGTGGGCCGGCGAGGGCGTGCCGGGGGACAAGGCCTACTCGGAGGAGTATCAGGCTCAGCTGCTCGAGACCTACTACCGCGAGGTGTGGCAGCGCCGAGCGGTCGCGGGCTTCTCCCCCTGGGTGTTCGCCGACTTCCGCTGCCCCTGGTTCCCCAAGAACCCGGTGCCTGGCTACAACTGCAAGGGCGTCTTGACCCGCGCCCGCGAGCCCAAGGCGGCCTACGAGACGCTGAAGCAGCTCTACGCGGAGGAGGAGTAGCTCCTACTTCCCGCCGCCCTCGCTGAGCAGCCCCTCGACCGCGTCGTGCAGGCGACCGGTCAGCCGCACGCTGGCGTTGTGCAGCGCGACCTCGCCTAGGCGGCGGCCGAGGTCGATCCAGTCGTCGGAGTCGTCCCAGAAGGCGCCGAAGGCGTCCAGCCCGTCGTAGGGGCTGCGGACGCTCTCCTCGACGCGGATCGTGTGGACGACGTGCCCGGTCGCGGTGTCGATCAGGCTGACCGAGAGCGAGAGCTTGACCACCGCGTCCCAGGGCGACATCAGCGCGCCCGTGAACAGATACATGTTGCCGCCGGTCGAGATGTAGGTCACGAAGCTGACCGGGGCGAAGAGCATGTCGAAGGGGATCGAGACGCTGGCGGTCTCGTTGTAGCCGAGGCTCTTGACGTAGAACTGATTGATCTCGCCCACGAGCAGGTAGTCGCTCGACTGCTGCGCGTTGCGGATCATCTCGTTGGGGGTCGTGCCCGCGAAGCTGAGCGGCGGGTTGACCACGCGCGCGAAGGCCCGCGAGCGCGAGAGGGCGTCGGCGAGCACGCTCCGGACCTCGCTCAGGGGCGTGCGCACCTCGCGCGGGTCGGCCAGCTCGCCCTCGCCGCCTGCCTCGACCGCGCCCTCGCCGGCCGTCACGATCAGCGGGCGCGACTTGCGCTGGCGCAGGTCGTAGAAGGCCCCCACGTAGAGGATCTTGCCGTTGTCCTGCTCGTAGACGCCGGCCTCGAGGCGCTCGGTCGGCGGCGCGGCGCAGCCAGCGCTCAGCAGGGCGATCAGGCTCAAGGGGAGGAGTGCCCTGCGGCTCACGGGTCCGCCTCGCTTCCTAGCTCGAGGTCCCGCGCGCAGCGAAAGCCGGCGTCCCTCAAGCGCTGGTCGGGGAGGAAGGGGAGGCGGCCGCGGACCTTGGCGTCGCTCACGACGCGGCTCGAGAAGCTGCCGCCCTTGAGCACGATCTTGCCGCCGCCCTCGCGCGCGAGGACCAGCTCGCGCACGTTTCCGCCCATGTCGTAGCAGCCCGCGGCGCTGAGGTCGTCGGGGCTCTGGCGCACGGGGCGCGGCGTGGTCTCGCCCCACTCCTTGCCGAAGGGCGTCCCGAACAGGCTGGCCCGGGGCGCGTCGCCGAGGGCGGGCGGCCAGGGGTATGCCTCGAGCACCTGCCCGCGCCAACCCGCGGCGTATTCCCACTCGTCTTCGCGCGGGATGCGGCGGCCGCGCGCGCGCGCGAAGCGGCGCGCGTCCTCGAAGGAGACGAAGGCCATGGGGTAGTCGGCTCGCCACTCCCCGAGCTGGCGCGGCTTCTCGCGCAGCGCGGGCAGCATCTCGCCGAAGGTGACCTCGTCCCGGTCGAGGAAGAAAGCCGTCAGCGCGCCGGCCTTGCGCGTCTCGGGGTCGCCGACCAGGACCATGCCCCGCGGGACGACGAGCCGGCGCTCCTCGAGGGTCCCCCGGTTGCCCGCGGCGTCGTAGCCCTCGATCGCGAGGGGGACGTCGCCGACGTAGACCGCCTTGGGGTCGCCGGCGGGCCGCAGCGAGACCTCGCCTAGCCAGCGCTCTCCGCGGAGCTCGAGCTCGACCCAGGGGGCCTCCTCGCTGACGGCCAGGCGGGCTCGCGCGCGCGTGAGCGGGTGCTTCTCGCCCGACACCGAGACCTCGACGCGGACGAGGCGCGCGGCGAGCGGCGCCGCGTCGAGCGATAGCGGCGCCGCGCTCGGCGCGACCAGGCCGAGCTGGGGCGGCTGGGTGTCGAGCTCCACGCTCAGGGGGAGCGGGTGAGTGAAGCGCTGGCGCTCGCCCTCGGGTCCTTCCACGCGGCGGACCAGCTCCAGCGAGAGGGCGTTGGGTCCCTCCTCGAGCCCGTCGATCACGAACTCGAAGCGGCCTCGCTCGGGCCGGACCCAGCCGCGCGGGGTGCGCAGCCGGAGGTCCGCGGGGACCTCGCCCTCGATCTTGGCGCTCAGCTCCGCGCTCGCGGAGCCCACGATCAGCGGCTCGCGGAACACGACCCGGGGGAACTCGGGCGGCTCGAGCGCGACGCTCGGGGCGGGGGTCGGCGTCAGCGCCGGGGTCGGCGTCGCCGCCGCAGGGGTCGGGCTGGGAGCCGCGCTCGGCGCGGGGGTCGCCGCCACGCTCGCGCTGGGTGTCACGCGCGGCGAGGTCGAGGCCGACGGCGTCGGCGGGGGCGGCGGCGTGCGGGTCATGGCGAAGGCCGCGCCGCCCAGGACGACCAGGGCCAGCACTCCGCCCAGGAGCCAGGCCGAGCCGTCGCCCGGGAGCGGCGGCGCGAGGGGGACCTCGGCCGCGCTGCCGCCCTCGAGCTCGCGGGCCACCCGCTCGAGGATCTCGGCCAGCTCGGCGGCGGTCTGGAAGCGCCGCTCGGGGTCCTTCTCGAGCAGGCGCTCGATCACGCGGCACACCGAGTCGGAGAGGCTGGCCACGTGCTCGCGGGGGGAGGGAGGCGGATCGCTGGCGTGCTTCTTGAGGATGTTGAAGGTGCTGTCCCCCTCGAAGGGGAGCTTGTCGGTCAGGAGGCGGAAGTAGGTGATCCCGAGCGAGTAGAGGTCGCTGCGGTGGTCGGCCTTGCCCTCGGCCTGCTCGGGCGACATGTAGTGCGGCGTGCCGAGGATCTGGCCGCTGGTCGAGAGGCCCTCCTTGCCCACGTCGTAGGCGAGGCCGAAGTCGAGCACCTTGGCCTGACCCTTGGTCGAGATCAGGATGTTCCCTGGCTTGATGTCGCGGTGCACGATCCCCGACTCGTGGGCCGCGGCCAGCCCGAGGGCGCACTCGCGCACGATCCGCGTCGCCAGCGCCGGCGGGAGAGGGGCCTCGGCGTGGCAGAGCTCGGACAGGCTCTGCCCGTCGACGAACTCCATCACGTAGTAGTGGACCGAGCCCTGCGAGCCGACGTCGTAGACCTGGACCACGTGGGGGTGGTTGAGCTTGGCGGTCGCGCGCGCCTCGCGGAGGAAGCGCTGACGCAGCTCGTCGCTGCCGGCGTAGTAGGCGGGCAGGACCTTGACCACCACCTCGCGCTCGAGGCCGAGGTGGGTCGCCTTGTAGGCGGCGCCCATGCCGCCCTCGCCGATCTTGTGCTCGATCCGGCAGTTGCCGAGCTCGCGGCCGATGAGGGGGTCCTGGTGCGCCCCGAGCGCCTCGAGCGTCGTGGGCGGGACCTGGGGCGGGACGGTCTTGGTGGACTCGTCGGGCGAGACCTCGCCGGCGGGCGGGGTGACCACGGTCTTCCCGTGCGGGTCGACGGCCCCGCGACCCTCGCCGGGCGGCGGGGTGAACACCGTCGGCGCCTCGACCTCGGAGTCCGAACCCGAGTCCTCGGAGTCCGGCCTCTCGGGCGCGGGTTGCTGCGGGGTGTCGCTCACCGGCGCATGTTCGCTATTGGCGGGTTGACGCGCCAGCCAGTTAGTCGCCCGAGAGCAAGAAGCTGCGCGGGTAGTAGCTGCCGCCCGTGCGCTGAGAGAGCTCGCGCAGGAAGCGCGCGCGCTTCTTCTTCTTGGTCACCTGCAGGCAGTTGACCCGCACCCGGCGGTAGACGTTGAGGCGCTCGAGGTGGCGGAGCAGGCGCTCCTCGCCCACGTAGCGCCCCTCCGTCTGCCCCCCCTCCGAGAGGAAGAACACGCTGTCGATCCCTGGGTCGTCGAGGGCGAACACGAGCGCGTCGTAGAGGTTGCTGCGGGTCATGCCCTTGCCCGAGGGGGTCTTGCACTCCTTGCGCACGTAGCCGATCAGCTTCTCGCGGAACTTGCCGAGGGGCACGAGGCGGTCGCTGAGCGAGCGATAGCGAGTCGCGAAGAAGAGCACGTTCACGCGCGCCTCGCCGTCGAGCTGACCGAGGACTTCGCACAGACGCTCCATGCTGTAGACGATCCGCAGCGGCGACTCCGAGTCGTCCTCGTCGACGGGGTGGCGGGACATGCCGCCCGAGGTGTCCTGCAAGAAGAGCAGCCGGCGGCTGAACACGGGCACGCCGCAGAAGCGGACCTTGGTCGCGCTGGCTCCGCCAGTCTCGACCCGCCCGCCCGCGCCCTGCGCCTCGTCCTCGTCGTCGCTCTTCTTCTTGCCCTTCTTGCCCTTCTTCTTCTTTCCCTTCTTGTCCTTCTTCTTCTTCTTGCCGCCCTCGTCGTCGTCGTCGTCCCTGGGCTCGGGCTCCTGAGCGAGGTCGCGGGCCTTGAACTCCTTGCCCTTGAGGGCCCACCAGTCGCGCCAGTCCTGGGCCCCACCCAGGGACTCACCCGTGGCCGACACCAGCGCGCGCCAGCAGAGGTGCGCCGTCAGCCCGCCCGAGCGCTCGTAGGTGGCGAGGACCGCCTCGACCGCGCGCTTGGCCAGCGCCGGCTCGTCGCTCCGCGAGCGCCAGCGGGCGAGGGTCGCCAGGGCGGCCCGCTCCAGGGCGGGCTGCCAGGCCTCCTCCCGCCCCTCGAGCGGCGCCGCGCTCAGGACGGCGCAGGCCGCCTCCGCGCCCTTCTTGGGGTCGAGCCGGCCGAGGGCCTCGACGGCCGCGATCCGCTGTGCGCCCGAGCGGCCCTCGAGGGACTTGCTCGCCAGCTCCTCGGCCTCCTCGGCGTCGACCTTCACGAGGGCCAGGAGGGCGTCGCCCGCCGCGCGGAAGGCCGAGGCCTTGTGCCCCTTGCGGGCCAGCTTGGCGAGGGCCTTGGCGCTCTTCGCCGAGCCGATCGCCTCCAGCGCCCAGATCGACTCGAGCACCGTCGCCTCGTCGCGCGCGCGCAGGCCCAGCTTCTCGAGCGGCGCGCGCCCCTCCTCATAGCGACAGAGCCCGAAGAGCTCCGCCACCGAGGCGCGGACCAGAGGGTTCTCGTGACGCAGGGCTCCGCGCAGCTCTCCGAGCAGCGCGTCGTCCTTGCGCTCGACCAGGGCCGCGAACACGGCGTCGCGAACCGCCGCGCTCGGGTCACCCAGGAGGCGGAGCGCCTTGGCGGCGTCGGCGCCACGAGCTTCCTCGGCGGCCTCCTCGGCCGCCTCGGCCTGCTCGTCGGTCGAGCGGCTCTTGTCGAAGTAGGGCGGGCCGTCGGCGGCGAGGGCGGGGAGGCCCATCGCCACGGCGAGGCAGAGCGGGAGCAGGGGACGAGGCATGACTCCTCCAGGGGGCCCATGGGACACGACCCAGCTTAAAGACAGGCTCAAGGATTCGTAAAGACTTGCCTTGATAGAACTTAACGCTTTCCCGCTTCCCGAAAGCGGGGTCTCCCTGCGACTTAGCGGCGACTTAATGAGCCGCTGGGGCAAGGAGTTGCGCCGCCCCATGACGCGGCACGCCGTGCGCTGTGGGGCGGGCAACGCGGACGGGGTGGCCCCACCCGACCCCCCGACCCACCCAACAGAGGAACCCTCCCAAATGCGTAACTCCTTTAGCCTCGCTGTGGGGCTGGCGCTGGTCTGCGCCGCCACGGCGTCCGCCCAGCAGTCCTCCGTCCTCCCTGGCGACTACGACCTGCGCGGGACCTACGCCGACGGGCGGACCACCAAGGTCGACCTCGAGGTCGAGCTCGAGCGCAACGGCCAGCTCAAGGTCACCCGCAAGGCGAAGCGCGCGGGCGAGAAGCTCGAGTGGACCGGCGTCGGTAACCCGAACGGGACCCAGCTCCAGGTCGAGTATCGCGTGCCGACCTCCAGCGCCGGCGCGGCCGGCCGCGTGAGCGGCGCGACGGGTGGCTCGGTGAACGTGCTCCGCGCCGTCTACGTGATCAGCGTCGACGGGCGCACGATCAGCGAGGACCTGCGCAACACGACCCAGCTCGCGCCCGAGGACGGCTGGAGCAGCCTCACGACCGCGGGCACCCGTGACCTCGACCACCTCAGCTACGGCGAGCTGGCGGCGAACACGATCCCCCACCTCTTCGAGGACCTCGTCGGCAAGCTGGGCGCCTTCGGGCCCGCCACCCTCCCCCACGAGGCCAAGCAGCTGCGCAAGGACATCGGCAAGCTGCGGATCTACCTCGACCTCTTCTCCTACGCCTACCCCCGCGGCATGGGCTTCGACCCCTGGAAGGACATTCGCGACGAGCTCGACGACGGCTACGAGTGGATGGGCGAGTTCAAGGACCTCTTCGACGCGCAGGGCGTCGACGCCGCCAACGCGGTCTACGACCCCGCCGAGGTGACCCAGCTCCGCGACCGCGTCCTGGGTTGGCTGGGCGACTTCACCCGCTCGGGCCACCTGGCCTTCGTGCGCTACTACCTCGGCCACCCCAAGAAGAGGACCCTCTACAGCCGCAGCAAGAAGGACCTCTCGCGCTACTACTGGGGCGTCGGCGGCAGCAAGCCCAAGAAGAGCAAGACCGGCCTCGAGAACCTGGCCAGCCTGCAGCGCGCGCTCCTCGACGCGGCCCGCGACGAGCTGAAGGAGGTGGTCGAGATCAAGGACGACGAGCTGATCGTCTACGAGGAGCAGGAGTCCTTCCACGACTTCCGCAAGGCCCTGCGCAGCACGATCAAGATCTCCGACGAGTTCCCCGAGATCTACGACGAGGACGCCTCGGCCGAGATCCTGTTCGTGGACGGCGTCGTGGATCGCTTCGGCGACATCAACGACGACCTGATCGCCCACGCCCTCGCCGTGAAGCGCGGCCAGAACAACAAGGCCGACGACATCGCCGATCGCGTCGAGGCCGCCTGGGACGCGCTCAAGAAGTGGATCGACCAGGAGGACGTGGACGACGAGATCCACGACCTGCGCAAGAAGGTCGACCACTAGACCCACCGACTCCACGGCCCCGCTCACTTGGGTGGGGCCGCTATCGAACTATCTGCCTCGACTCCCCCCAATCTTCTCCCTCTCGGAGCGTGACATGTCCGCCCCTCGCTGGATGACCCTCACCCTGGTGTTCGCCGCCTCGATCGCCGCCGTCGGCTGCGGCGGTAGCAAGAGCAGCAGCAAGAGCGGCTCGACCGTGGCCAGCAGCACCAGCGCCACCACCGGCGCCACCAACACCTCGAGCAGCGCCAACCCGACCAGCGGCGCGCCCACCCTGGCCGCCCCCGTCGGCAGCGGCTCGGTCGCCGCGGGCGGCAGCGCCGCCGCCAGCGTCGCCGCGCCCCAGG
>CALDQK010001179.1 GCA_937911525.1 uncultured bacterium | reverse complement strand
CAGCATGGGCGGCATGAGCGGCTTCTCCATGCCCAGCATGGGCGGCATGAGCGGCTTCTCCATGCCCAGCATGGGCGGCATGAGCGGCTTCTCCATGCCCAGCATGGGCGGCATGAGCGGCCTCTCCATGGCTGGGAGCGGCTCCTCCATGCCCAGCTTGGGCGGCGTGGGCGGCTTCTCCATGCCCAGCATGGGCGGCTTCGGCTTGCCGAGCGGACTGGGCGCCTTCCCTCGCCTGGCAGGCCTGGGCGGCTTCGGCGGGTTCGGCGGCGCTGGCTTCCGCATGGGGTCCTTGGGCTCCCTCGCGCTCGGCAGCCCGGCTGGAGGGGACTTCCCCAGCCTGGGCGGCTTCGACTCCTCCGCCCTCGAGGGGAGCTTCTCCTCGTCCTCCTATCCTGGACTCTCCTTCGCACTCCCCTCCTTCTCGGGTGAGCTCGGCGGCCTGAGCGGGTTCGGCAGGTCTGGGCTCTCCGCGAGCCCGACGCAGGCTGCCTCGACCTCCGCGGGATCGTTCTCCTGGCCTGGCGGCGGCTTCCCCGGCTTCGCGTCCTTCGGCTTCCCCAGCTTCGCGGGGCCGAGCCCCGCTGGCGGCGCCGCGGCAGGGGGGCTGGGGGCGTTCCCCCTCTCCGGCCCTCTGGCCCGAACCCCCAGCAGCATGGGGCGCACGATCGGCGACCTGCTCGCCAGCAGCGGCCCCTCGGAGGGCGCCTCCCCCTTCGCTGGATCCCTGGCCTCCGCGGCGTCTAGCTCGGAACCTCGTGCCGGCTACGAGGGCCTGGGCAGCTCGCTGACGCTCCCCGCTCGCGCGTCGAGCGGTATTGCGGGCGGCGGCTTCGCCGCGGGCTCCTTCGGCGGCGAGGGCTTCGACGCCAGGCTCAGCAGCGGCACCTCAGCAAGCCAGCGCAGCGGCTCGTTCATCGGGCCCGCCCCCGCGGCCTTGCGCCGAGCTGGAATGAACTGGATCGGCGGCGGCGCGGGCCGCGCCGCCGGCTTCAGCGGCGGACCGCTGGCGCCAGATCGCACCCCAGGCCAGCTGACGGGCGGGGCCCACATGGCCTTCGCCGCTGGCGGGACGCCGGCCAGCTCGCTGGGCGGCTCTGCCTCCGCGCTCAGCGGCCTGGTCGGACCGCGCGGGCTCAGCCTCCCCGGGAGCCTGTGGGCACGCGGCGGCTCCCTCGCTCCGGGCAGCTCCTTCGCTCCTGGCGCTGCTGGCGCCAATGCTCCGAGCGCCGCCTTCGCGGGCGGCTCCTTCGCTCCCGGCGGCTCCTACGCTCTGGGCGCTGGCGCCGCCCGCATGAGCCCTGCCCAGGCCCTCGTCGCGAGGAGCCAGGCAGGCGCCGCGGCAGGCGCCGCGCAGGCCTCCCTCAGCGGCGCCGGCGCGCCCATGGGGTCGCGCCCCCGCTTCTCGCTCTCGGGCGGGCAGAGCGGCGGCTACCGGAGCCCCAGCGTGACCCTGGCCGGGGCCGCAGGGCGCCCGCAGCCAGGCTCCAGCTACCCGCTGGCGAGCGCTGGCGCCGCCAGCTCGGGCTCGGACCTCTCGCGACACCTCTTCGGGTTCTCCTCGCTGCCTCAGGGGAGCGCGCTCAGCCTGGGCAGCTTCGACGCCCTCGGGGCCGCCCGGGGCCACGCCGGTGGCGTCCCCGCTCGCGGCTGGCGAGGGCTGGCTGCCTACGAGCTCGGCCGCCCGGCCACGGGGCTCAGCCGCGGATTGCTCGCCGGCGGAGCCGCGGGCGCTGCGGGCGGCTCGATCCTCGACCTGGCCCACGGCGCCGATCGCTCGCCGCGGATCGTGCCGGGCCTCGGCAGCGGCAGCGGATCTCTCTCGCAGGGCCGCCCCTCGCTGACCCTCCTGCGCGGCGGCGCCTCCGCCCCAGCCGGCAGCCTCTTCGGCGGCAGCGGACCTCGTTGGCAGTCCCTGGCAGCGGGCCAACTCCAGGGCCAGCAGCCGGTGTTCGACTACGGCGTCGGCGGCGGCTCCAGCGCGAGCGCGCCGCGCTCGTCCCTGGTTCGCTTCCTCCAGTCCAGCCAACCGGGCAGCGGCGGGCCCGGCGCCCCCATGGGCGGCGGGCCCATTGGCGGCGGCTTGGGCTCGCAGACCACGTCTCGTAGCGGCGCGCTCTCGCCGCGGGCGGAGCGGACGCTGGTCCGCGTCCTCTCCCGCGGGGGAGCACCCGGCTCCTCGGCTGGCGGTGGCAGCTCCGACTGGCGCGGCCCGACCGCGGGCGCCGGCGCCACGATCTCGACGGGGCGACGCGGCTCGCCCATCCCCGGCTGGCCGAGCGGCTCGGCCCCGCGCTCGCTCGGCCTGACGCGCAGCGCGCCCGGCGGCGCGGGTCGCGCGAGCGACCGCCTGGCCGCGCAGGTTTACAACCGCGCGAGCGGCGCTGGGTCCACGAGCGGCGGCGCCTTCGCGCCTCCGACCGGCTCCTACGCGCTCCCCGGCGCGGGACACCCCGGCGCGCCTCGCTCCAGCGCGGGTCAGGTCGCGGGCGCTCGCCCGCCGGCTGGGGCTCCGGGGGCGCTCCCGCGCGGACCCCAGGGTTGGGGTGCGCGTGGCTCGCAGCCTGCCTCTGGCTGGGACGGCTCGGGGCCTGCGCTGGTGGCTCCCAGCTCGCCAGCCCGCATGCCTGGCCCGGTCGCGGGTCCGGCCGCGCGTGGGCCGAGGCCGGCCAGCTTCCCCGAGATGGAGCACACCAACCTCGTCGCAGGACCGGGCAGCCTGGCCGCGGCGGGCGCCCCCAGCGGCGCGAGCGAGCCGCCGGCGCGTCCCCAAGAGGTGCTCTACTCGCGGGCAGCCAACGTCGACCCGGGCGGGACCGACAGCGGCGGCCAGGCGCCCTCGCAAAGCAGCGAGCTCGAGTCAGCTAGTCTTTCCACGGCACCGCAGGACCTTAGCCTGTTGGTGAACCAGCTCTACGCCCAGATCAAGCGCGAGCTCACGATCGAGCGAGAGCGTCGCGGTTTGATGTCGTAGGATTTGGAGCGGAGGCCCAGTCATGTCGCTGGTCAAGGCCAAGATCAAGAACCTGGACACGTCGGACGAGTTCGACGTCTGCTTCAACCCGCGTGAGTACACCTTCAGCAAGGTGGCTCCCTGGGCCGAGCACACGATCCAGGGCCTCGACTCACCGCTCTATGAGTGGACGAGCGGTGCTGCGATGCGCCTCAACGTCGAGCTCTTCTTCGACGCCTACGAGCTCGAGGGAGCCGCGCGCGACGTGCGCCAGTGGACGGACAAGCTGGAGGTCTGCCAGCTCGTCCACCCGGACAAGCACCGTCCCCCCCACCTGCTCTTCGTGTGGGGCAAGAAGCTCAACTTCAAGTGCATCCTGCAGTCGCTCTCGATCCGCTTCACGATGTTCCTCGACGACGGAACCCCCGTGCGCGCGGTCGCCAACTGCACCTTCCTCGAGTATTCGACCCAGCAGGAGCAGCTGCAGGCCAAGCCCCGCCACTCGCCCGACCACACCAAGCGGCGGGTGGTCAAGGAGGGGGACACCCTCTCCTGGATCGCGGGCAAGGAGTACGGGAACCCGGGCGAGTGGCGGATCATCGCCGAGGCCAACGGGATCGATGACCCGATGCACCTGACCGTCGGGCAGGAGCTCCTGATTCCGCCGCTCTATTGAGCCCCGCCCGGGGCTCCGCTGCGGCGTCCTCCCGGCACTCGTCCCTACTTCGGCTCCTCCTTGGGCTTCTTGGGCGGAGGCGGAGGCGGCTTGAGCGCCTCCTTGACCGCCTGGAGGACCAAGGTCTCGACCTTCTGCACGTAGGGCTTGGCGTCGAACTGACGCGCCTGCGCGAAGGGTCGAACGATTCGCCGCCGGCTGCTGTCGAGCTGCACGATCCGCCGGTAGGGCCCGCCCTCGAAGGAGATCTTGCCGAGCAGCTTCTTGGTCTTCTTGACGTTGTCCTCGAGGAACACCCACAGGGCCTCGATGTAGACCTCGGTGTTCAGCCCCTTCTTGGCGACCTGGGAGCGGACCTCGATCCGGGCGCGGAAGCGCTCTCCGCTCAGCTTCTGCAGCTTCTGGCGCAGCGGGAGGAACACCCGCGTCGGCTGGAACACGATCGCGGCGTTGAAGGCCGTCCGCAGGTTGACCGCGCTGGCCTCGACCACCTCGAGCACGGGGTCGCGGGGGAGCTCGACCTCGAGGTCCTGGGGCACCCCGCCGATCTGGCGCACGAAGGTGCTCAGCTCGGGGTAGCCCTGGTCGATCAGGATCACGCTCAGCTCGGCCGCGATCTTGTAGAGCAGCTGGCGAGCAGGCCGGTGGCTGGGGTCGATCAGGAGCCCCTTGCGAACCGACTCCAGCGCGGAGAAGTAGCGCTCTCGCACGTCGCTCGGGTCGCGCCCGCCGCGCAGGGCGCGCCGGCCCTGCTCGAGGGCCTTGGAGCCGTCGCTGAGGAAGGCGTCGAGCCGACCGCGACGCTCGCGCAGCGCCTCGCGCTGCTTGCGCCCCTCTTCGCGCCGGTAGACCTCGACCAGGCCTTGCTGAGCCTCCCGGTTGGCGCCGTCGAAGGCCAGCGCCTTGATATAGGCCACCTGGGCGTCGTCTAGCTCGTCCTCCTCGAGGGCCTTGCGCGCCTCGGCGAGGTAGGCCCGGACCTTGGCCTTCCGCTCCCCGTCCTCCTTCGCCCGGCGTTCTCGCTCGGCGGCCTCCTCCTCCTGGCGCCGGCGCCGCGCGATGCGCCGCTCGACCTGGAGCAAGCCGTTGCGCGCCGGGCGGCTCGAGCCGTCGAAGCCGAGCGCCTGCTCGAAGGCGCGCCGCGCCTCCTCGAGCTCGTTCTGCTCGAGCGCGGAGGTGCCCTGCTCGACGAGGCGCGCACACTCGGCGCGGTTCCGCCCCTGCACGGCGGCCTCGCGCTCGGCCTCGGCCAGCTGACCCAGCTCGGAGGCCACGTCGAGCAGCGCCTGAACGGCCTCGCGGCTGGCTCCGTCCAGCTGCTGGGCGGCCTGGAAGGAGCGCCGCGCGTTCTCGAGCGCGGCGCGGCGGCGCTCGGTGTCGTTGGGCGGGCAGAGCTCGAGGGTCCGCCGCCCCTCGGCGACGAAGGCCCGCGCGACCTCGGTCGAGAGCCGCCCGATGCGCGGCTCGTGGGGGGCGAGCTTCGCGGCGACCTGGAGGCTGGTGCGGGCGTCGCTCAGCTGGCCAGCCGCGAAGGAGCGGCGAGCCTCGCTCAGGAAGCGCTCGACCTCGGCCCGCTCCTCGCGCTGCTGGATCTCCTGCGCCCAGCGGGCCAGGCGGTGCCCCGTCACGAACTCGTGCTGGCTGGGGGTGCGCGCCTCTTCGACCAGCGAGATCTTGCGGCTCAGCTCGCTCGGGAGGCGGACCAGCTCGCCGCGGACCTCCCAGCTGCGCTCCGCCGCCACGAAGGCCTCGCGGGCCTCGCGATACTCGCCCGCCTCGTAGTGCTGAAAGCCCTTCTCGATCGTGTCGAGCAGGTTGACCCGGTAGCGACGGGCGCCCTCGAACACCGTCACCGCCCAGCCGGTGGCCAGGATCGCGACCAGCGTCAGGACCGCGCCGATCATCAGGGCGCGGCCCTTGTTGCGGTAGGCCCACTTGCGCAGCCGGTAGATCGGGGTGGCGCGGCGGGCCTCGATCGGCAGGCCCGAGAGGTAGCGCGAGACGTCCTGCTTGAGCGCCAGGGCCGACTGATAGCGCTCGTCGCGGTCCTTCTCGAGCGCCTTCAGGCAGATCGCGTCCAGCTCCCAGGGCAGATCGGGGTTGTGCGCGCTGGGGGGCGGGGGCTCGACGAAGTGGATCTGGTGCAGGACCTCGGCCATCGTCCCCTTGAAGGGCGTCTTGCCGGCCAGCAGCTCGTAGAGGATCGAGCCCAGGGCGTAGACGTCGCTGCGGACGTCGATGTCTTCGACCTTCCCCGCGGCCTGCTCGGGGGGCATGTAGCGCAGGGTGCCCAGGATGTCGCCCTCGGTCGTGAGCGCGCCCGAGCTGTCTTCGTTGGCTTGCTGGTCGAGGCGCTTGGCGATCCCGAAGTCGAGCACGTGGGGGCTGCCCTGCTCGTCCACCAGGATGTTGTCGGGCTTGAGGTCGCGGTGGATCACGCCCCGGCTGTGGGCGTGGTGGACGCCGTCGCAGACCTGCACGAAGAGGGGCAGGAGGTGCTCTCCGCTCCCGCCCTCGCCGACCCGCGCGTCGCGCAGCTCGCGCTGCAGCGAGCGGCCGTGCACGTAGTCCATGCAGATGAAGGTCCGCCCCTCGTGCTCCCCCGCGTCGAGGATCGGCACGATGTTGGGGTGGTTGAGGACGCCGGCCGCCTCCGCCTCGCGCAGGAAGCGCCGCCGCTCCTCGCGCTTGGCGACCGAGCCGCGCAGCAGCACCTTGAGCGCGACCTGGCGGCGGAGCTTCTTGTGGAGGGCTCGGTAGACGACCCCCATCCCGCCGCGGCCGATCTCGGCCTCGATCTCGAAGTGGTGGAAGCTGTCTTGAGGCGCGAACACCTCGCCGCTGGGCGGACTGGCGCCCGGGGCGTGGGTGTCGTCCGCCGCGGTTTCGCTGCCGTGCGTGTCCCAGCCCGAGGTGTCGCCCCCGACCGAGCGGGCGAGCTGCACGAGCGTCATCGCCTGGGGCAAGCTGTCGCTCAGCCGCTCGCGGACCTCGAGCGCCGTGGGGCGCATCTCGGTCTCCTTCTCGAGCAGCTCTTCGACGAGGTCGACGAGGAAGGGCGGCAGGTTGGGGCGCAGCTGGTCGATCCGCGGCGGGATCACCGACATCTGCTTCTCGAACACCTCCTGGGCGTTGCGCCCCGGGAAGGGGTCCTCGCCGGTCAGGAGGCGAAAGGCCATCACGCCCATCGCGTAGAGGTCCGACGCCGGGCACCACTCCTGGCCGTGCAGCACCGCCGGGTCGATGGCGACCGGGGTCCCGACCACCTTGCCCGTCAGGGTCAGGCGCACCGAGTCGTTGAGGTCGAGGGCCAGGCCGAAGTCGCTCAGCTTGCACTCGCCGTGGGGCGTCATGAGGACGTTCGCCGCGGTCAAGTCGCGGTGCAGGAAGCCCTTGGCGTGCAGGTAGGCGAGCGCAGCCGCGCACTGGTCGAGGACGCCCACGACCTCGTCGACCTCGAGCGCGCCGCGCTCCTCGAGGATCGACTCGAGGTCGCGACCTTCGATCACCTCGAGCGCCAGGAAGGGTCGCTGGGTCTCCTCGTCCACCCCGCTGTCGAGGACCCGCACGACGTTGGGGTGCTCGACTTCGCGCAAGAAGGCGCCCTCGCGCTCGAAGCGCTCCCGGCGAGCCTCCTCCAGGTAGGCGCCGCCGAGGAGCTTGAGCGCCACGTCCTCGCCCCGGGGGCCCTCGGCGAGGTGCACGCTGCCCATGCCGCCCGCGCCGAGCAGGCGGCGCAGGCGGTAGGGCCCGACGAAGCGGCCGGCCTTGGTCGCCTCACGCGGCGTGGGCACCGAGACCGTGTCGCTCCCGACCTCGTCCTCGTCCTCGGCCGAGGGGAGGGAGCCCGGCTGGAGGGTACCCTCGGTGCACACGGGGCAGGCCGTGGGCCCGAGCACGGCCACCAGGCCCGTCGCGAGCTCGAAGCGCGCCTCGCAGCCGTCGCAGCAGAGGGGCTGCAGCGGGCCGGTCAGCGTGCGCTCGGCGGCCTCGATCGGGACGGCGTTGTCCTCGATCAGGACCTCGAACAGGGCCTTGGTCTCGCCCGCGCGCTCCCGCGCGTCCTGCACGGTGTCGAGAGCGGTGCCCTGCTCCTCCGCCCAGCGGGCGAAGGCCTCATCGACGAGCCAGAGTTGGGCGTCCAGCAGCTCCAGGCCTGTCCTCGCGACGTGGGATCCGCTTGCTAACCTAACCCATAGCTCCGGCAACGCGAGGATAGGCGGCGCCGGGGTTGACCCCTTAACGTGTCCCAGACCAGATTCCGCCTAGGATTGGGCCCGTCCGGCCCTCACACGGCGACCCACGAGGTCCTCAGGAGGCAACGTGCGCAACCGCTTCAGCATGCGCGGTCCCACCCGCCACATCTTCGTCACCGGCGGCGTCGTCTCCTCGCTCGGCAAGGGCCTCACGGCGGCCTCCATCGGCATGCTGCTCGAGCACCGCGGCCTGAAGGTCGCGATGCAGAAGATCGACCCCTATATCAACGTCGACCCCGGCACGATGTCGCCCTATCAGCACGGCGAGGTCTACGTGCTCGACGACGGGACCGAGACCGACCTCGACCTGGGGCACTACCACCGCTTCACCAACTCGCCCCTGACGCGGGACAGCAACTTCACCACCGGGCGGATCTATCACGACGTGATCCGCAAGGAGCGCCGCGGCGACTACCTGGGCAAGACCGTGCAGGTCGTGCCGCACATCACCGACGAGATCAAGAACCGGATCCGCTCGCTCTCGGCCCAGGCGGACGTCGTGATCAGCGAGGTCGGCGGGACCGTGGGTGACATCGAGAGCTTGCCCTTCCTGGAGGCGATCCGTCAGCTGACCTACGAGATGGGCCGCGGCAACTACCTCTGCATTCACCTGACCCTGCTCCCTTACCTGCGCGCCTCGGGCGAGCTCAAGACCAAGCCCACCCAGCACTCGGTCGGGCGCCTGCGCGAGATCGGCATTCAGCCCGACCTGCTGGTGTGCCGCGCCGAGCGGGACGTGCCCGAGGAGACCCGGCTCAAGATCAGCCGCTTCTGCAACGTGCACGAGTCGGCGACCTTCATCGAGAAGGACGTGGACACCTCGATCTACGAGATCCCGCTCGTGCTGCGCGACCAGGGCCTCGACCGCGTGATCCTCTCGATGCTCGACGTCGACTCGCGCGGCTCCGATTTCACCGAGTGGGAGGAGGTCGTCTCGGCCCTCAAGCAGCCGGTGAGCGAGGTCGAGGTCGCCCTGGTCGGCAAGTACATCGAGCTGCAGGACGCCTACAAGTCCAAGTACGAGGCCCTGACCCACGGCGGGATCGCCAACCGCTGCAACGTCAAGGTCCGCAAGGTCGCCGCCGAGGAGATCGAGGAGCAGGGCCCCGAGAAGCTCCTGGCCGGCGTCTCGGGAGTGCTCGTCGCCTCGGGCTTCGGCGAGCGCGGGATCGAGGGCAAGGTCCGCGCCACGACCTGGGCGCGCGAGCAGCGGATCCCCTACTTCGGGATCTGCCTCGGAATGCAGGTCGCCTGCATCGAGCTGGCCCGCTCGCTCCTGGGCAAGCCCAAGGCCCACTCGACCGAGTTCGAGGAGTCCTGCCCGGACCCGGTGATCGACCTGATGCCCGACCAGGAGGGCGTCGTCGACAAGGGCGGGACGATGCGCCTCGGCGCCTACCCCTGCGTGCTCAAGCCCGGCTCGCGCGTCCGCGAGCTCTACGGCGCGGCCGAGATCAGCGAGCGGCACCGCCACCGCTACGAGTTCAACATGGCCTACCGCAAGGGCCTGGAGGAGGTCGGCCTCGAGTTCTCTGGCCTCTCCCCCGACGGACGCCTGGTCGAGATCGTCGAGCTCAAGGACCACCCCTTCTTCGTGGGCGTCCAGTTCCACCCCGAGTTCAAGAGCAAGCCCAACCGGGCGCACCCGCTCTTCCGCGGCTTCGTCGCGGCGGCGCTCGAGTATCAAGAGTCGCAGGCCGCGCCCCTCTACATCGCGAGCCGCTGAGCGCTGACCTGGCTGGACGCGGCCCGGGACGAGATCGCTCGCCGGGGGCTCGACCCCGAGCTCTACGAGGTGCTGCGCGCCTTCGGCGCTGAGCGCGCCCCCGGGCCCGCCGAGCTGGACGCGCCCCTCCCGAGCGCGCTCCCGAGCCAGATCGAGGCGACGCTCGCGGCCGAGGTCGACCCCGACCAGGCCGCGCTCTTCGCGCGCCGCTTCCGCTCCGTCGCGGCGCTCCTCGCCGGGATGTCGCAGCCCGAGGCGCGCTTGCTGGAGGTCGCGCTCTACCGCCGCGGCGCGCAGATCCTCGCCGAGCCCGCGCCCCACGCGCTGCGGATCCGCGCGCTGGTCGACTACGTGTGGAGCCAGGCGGCCGTGGTCCAGCACCGCCGGCCCGAGGCGCCGACCCTCGAGGCCCTCGCGGAGCGGCTCGCGGCCCGCGAGGTCGCGCCAGGCCTGCATCACGGCACGATCGAGGGGATCTCTCGCGAGGGGCCGGTCCACCTCAACGTGCTGCGGGCCCGCGCGCCGCGCCTGCGCTGCCTCGACGCGCGCGGGCCCGAGAGCCTGCTCGAGCTGGCGAGGGCCCACGGGGCGCTGGCCGCGATCTCGGGCGGATTCTTCCTCTACTCGGAGCCCGATATCGAGCCCCCGAGCCGCCGGACCGACCCCGTCGGCGCCCTGGTCAGCGAGGGCCAGGTCCTCGGCCCGCCGGTGTTCGCGCGCGCGACGCTCTGCCAACGGCGCGACGGCTCGCTGGCGATCGAGCAGCGCGGGATGGCCGGCGTCGAGCTCAGCTTCTCGGGCGGGCGCCGGGTCGTCGTCGGCCAGGACGCTCAGCTGGTCAACCGCGCTCAGGCCCGCGTCGCCCAGGGGCAGGGCCCCGCGCTGGCCGTCGTCGGCTCGCGCGTGTCCGCTCGCGGCGAGGGCGCGCTGCCGGTGCCCTTGGCGGGCTTCGTGCTGCGCCTCCGCGCCGGTCCGCTCCCCGCGGTCGGGGAAGAGGTCCGCTATCGCCTGCCCGACGAGCCCGCCCAGGCCATGGCCGGCGGCCCCTTCCTGCTGGGAGAGGGCGCCCTCGACCTCGAGCGTGAGGAGTTCGCCGGCAGCGCGCCGCCGCTGACCTTCAGCCAGGACGAGACCTTCGACCGCAACCTGCTCCCCCGAATGGCCGTCGGCCTGCGCGCCGACGGCGAGCTGATCGCGCTGGCGGTCGACGGGCGCAACGCCGAGCGCGCCCCGGGGCTGACGCTGCGCGGCACGGCCCGCGTCCTGCGAGCGCTGGGCTGCGTCAGCGCCATGAACCTCGACGGCGGGAGCAGCAAGCGAATGCTCGTCGCCGGCCGGGGGGTCGACCTGCCCAGCACCG
>CALDQK010001178.1 GCA_937911525.1 uncultured bacterium | reverse complement strand
GAGCTGGGTGTCGTCGGTGTATTGCCCGAAGGAGTAGCCGCGCCGTCCGCGCCGCTCGCCGCGCCGGAGCGCGGCCACGTAGTCGGCGCAGAGCGCGGTGGGCTTGCCCTCGACCGGGAAGCCGTAGGCGTCGCCCAGGGCCTGACCGATCAGGCAGCCCGCGAATCGATCCATGGTGGGTTTGCTCACGCCCGCACTCTAGCGCCGGCGGCGGAGCGAGGCGCGCTGCTAGAGCTCGCGCTCCTTGGCGCGCTCGTGCTCGCTCCACATGCTCAGGCCGAGGACCAGCATCGGGAAGCCGACCGCGAGGCCGACGCCGCCGCCGATCAGGACCTGGGCGGCGAAGGCGTGGGACAGGATCAGCAGGACGACGCCGCCGACCAGGCCGAGCGCGCCGGTGCCGGCGCCGAGGATTCCGAATCCAGTCAGCACAGCGTGCATGAGGGTCTCCTTCGCGAGAGGGCGGAGTCTACCCGAGCCCACGGCCTGAGCCGACCGTCACCGCGGACCCGCGCCTATACTCCCGCCGTGCCCTTCTCTCCCCTCGATCGCCGCGCCTTCCTCCGCCTGGCTGCCGCCGGCGCCGCTGGACTGATCGCGCCGGGCTGCCCCGCGCCGAGCGGGCCGGCGCCGGTCCCCCTCTCGGCGATCGGAGGCAAGCTCTGGGGTCAGGACCACGAGTTGGGCCACCTGATCCGCACGGGCGAGCTGGCCCAGCGCAAGGTCGACGCCACCGAGGAGGTCGAGGTCCTGATCCTGGGCGCCGGGGTCGCGGGGCTGAGCGCCGCTTGGCGCCTGCGCCGCGAAGGCCACGTCCCGCGCGTCCTCGACGCGGGCCGCGCCCCCGGGGGCAACTCCCGCTGGGGCGAGCTGCCCGGGGTGACGCGCTACCCCTGGGGCGCGCACTACCTGCGCGTGCCGACCCGCGAGCACCCGGCCCTCGAGACCTTCATGGAGGAGGTCGGCCTCCTGCGCGGGCGCGACTCCAAGGGCCGACTCGAGTGGGACCTGCGCGCGGTGTGCGGCGCGCCGCAGGAGCGGATCTACGAGGACGGGATCTGGGCCGAGGGCCTCTTCCCTCCTCCTCGCAGCGGCACCAAGGCGGACCGCGAGCAATACGAGCGCTTCCGCGGCGAGGTCGAGCTGCTGAGCAAGCTCGTCGGCAGCGACGGGCGCAAGGCCTTCACGATCCCGATCGCCGAGAGCTCGCGCGACCCCCAGCTCCTGGCCCTGGACCAGGTCACCTTCGCGGCCTGGTTGAGCGAGCACGGCTACGACTCGCCCGCCCTGCGCTGGCTGCTCCAGTATTCGGTCGAAGACGACTACGGCTGCTCGCTCGAGACGACCTCGGCCTGGGCCGGCCTGCACTACTTCTGCGCGCGCCGCAGCGAGGACCCCAGCCGCGACCACATTCTGGCCTGGCCCGAGGGGAACGGTCGCCTGGTCCAGCACCTGCTCAGCGCCAGCGGAGAGCAGCCCGTCGCGGGACGCGCGCTCTGCTACCGGATCGCGCCCGGGTCGGCCCCGGGCGAGGGCAGCGAGGCTTGGGTCTATCACGCCGACGAGCAGCGCTGCGTGCGCTACCGCGCCGAGCAGCTGATCTGGGCCGGCCCACGCTTCATTCTGGACCGCCTGCTCGGCGCGCAGCCCTCGGGCTTCAGCTACTCGCCCTGGCTGGTCGCCAACGTGGCCCTCCGCCAGCAGCCTGGCGGCGTCGGCGCCGAGCTGGCCTGGGACAACGTGGCCTACGGCGCCGACTCGCTCGGCTACGTGGTCGCGAACCGCGAGCGCGCCCCAGAGCACCCGCTGGTCGTCACCTGGTACGAGGCCTTCAGCGGCCCCGACCCGCGCGCCGAGCGCGAGCGCCTCTACGCCCTCGACCACGCCGCGATCACCGAGCGCGTCGTGCGCGAGCTAGGTGAGCTGCACCCCAACCTGCGCGGCGAGGTCCTCTCGGTCGACGCCTGGCGCTGGGGCCACGCCATGATCCGCCCCGTGCCGGGCTTCTTGTGGGGCACGCGCCTGGCCGCCCTCGAGCGCGAGGACGCCTTGCTCTGCGCCCACAGCGACCTCTCGGGCGTCTCGATCTTCGAGGAGGCCTTCTACCGGGGCGTCGTGGCGGGCGAGTCCGTCCTCCGCCGCCGCGGAGCGGGCTTCACGACGCTCCTGCGGCGCTAGACGAACACGAAGGGCTGGGTGTCGACCTCGCTCTCGAGGATCTCGACCGGCTCGCTGGCCAGCTTCTCGCGCAGCCCCTCAGCCACGAGCGGGATCACCTGCTTCTCGCTCGCGTAGTGCCCCACGTCCAGGAGCGCGATCCCCTGGGCGCGCGCCTCGAGGGCGGTGTGGTGGTCCACGTCGCCCGTGACCAGCGCGTCGGCCCCTGCGAAGAGGGCCGCGCGCACGAAGCGCCGCCCGTCGCCCCCGAGCACCGCGACCTTGCTCGCCATGGCGCTCGGGTCCTCCGCGACCAGGCGCACGCCCGGCGCCCCGAGCGTCTCCTTCAGCCGGCGCGCCAGGTCCGCGAGCGACTCGGGCTGCGCCAGGCGCCCGACCCGCCCGATCCCGCGCGGCGTGCTCGGGGCGTCGAGGGGCAACACCATGGGCTGCGCCTCGCAGAGCTTGGCCAGCTTGCCGGCCACCTTGTGGGCCCGCCGCGCGTCGACGACCAGCTCCAGCCGCCCCGCCAGGCGGCGCGCGTCGAGGACGCCCGCGTCGTGGATCCGGGAGAGCAGCCCGCTCGGATCCTCGGCCTCGGCCACGATCAGCGCGCAGCCGTCACGCCCGGTCTCCTCCAGGTAGACCGGATCGACCAGCCCGACCGAGGCCGCCAGGTGGTCGTTCATGCCGCCGGCCACCACGTCCATGGCGGTGTGGGGCACGTAGACCGCGACCTCGTTCTTGATCAGGGTCTCGAGGATCCGCCCCTTGAAGCGGTCGGTCCTGAGGTCCTTGAGCGGGCGGAAGATCAGGGCGTGGTGACTGACGACCAACCCGACCCCCCGCGCGACCGCCTCCTCGGCCACGGCCAGGGTCAGATCCATGGTCGCGAGCACCCGCTCGATCCGCCGGTCCCCCTGTCCGACCTGCAGCCCGGTCTTGTCCCCTTCCAGGGCGTAGCGCGGCGGGCACAGCTCGCGCAGCGCCTGCAGCACGCGATCGACGGTCACTCCTGCGGTCATTGGGTCTCCCTCTGCCAATCCGACAGCCGCCTCAGGGGCGGCCTCTCGCTCTAAGCCACGAAGTTTCGCCGCTCAGGCGGACTCAGCGCAATGGCACGCGCCTCGCTCTAGAGGTCAGCAGTCAACAACGCCAGACACGAAGCGACCACCTAGGAGACGACCGATGCGCTACCCCGTCACTCTGACTACCCCGCTCTTCGACGCCTTCTTCCAGGACGTCCTCCGCGACGCCAAGCTGCCCCAGGGCAAGAACGGCGAGACCCGCAAGACCACGTGGCACCCCCACGTCGACGTGATCGAGAACGACGCGGCCTACCTGATCCAGGTCGAGCTCCCCGGCGTGGCCAAGGAAGACGTCGAGCTGACCCTCGAGAAGCAGCTCCTGACCCTCAAGGGCAGCAAGACCCTGCCCGCCCTCGACGAGGGCGTCACGCGCCACCTGCACGAGCGCGCCAGCGGCACCTTCGAGCGGACCTTCCGCTTCCCGACCCCGGTCGAGGGCGAGGGCGTCGAGGCCGCCTTCCACAACGGTCTGCTCACGATCACGGTCAAGAAGACCCCCGAGGCGCAGCCGCGCAAGATCGAGATCAAGACCCTCTAGCCATTCAGTCCCCCCAACGCGGCCGGGTCGGGCTTCCCCCCCGTGCTCGGCTCGGTCGCCCCACTCGATTCTCTCTTCCGGGTCCCTGCGCTTTTCCCCCAGCTCCCCCCTGCGCAGGGGCCCGGAGTCTTTCCGGAGCAGTGGAGCACGCCTAGGTCGGTTTCCCCCCGGGGGAATCGACTCCGTCGCCGTCGTGAGCCCTCCCCTCGGGGGAATCCACTCCGCCGCCGTCGTGTGCTTTCCCCTCGGGGGAATCCACTCCGCCGCCGTCGTGAG